>CAYRPK010000005.1:0-29667 GCA_964426175.1 uncultured Eubacteriales bacterium
CAGGCAAGGCAAAAATTTTAATTCTGTAGCCAAGGATACCTTCGAAAGTTTAATACGACGAAATTGAAAATCCCGATGCAATCGTTCTCCGTTCGGCTTCTCTTCATGAAATGTTCTTCCCAGATAGCTTAAAAGCAATTGCGAGAGCCGGCGCAGGCGTAAATAACATTCCTATTGACCGTTGCGCAGAGCAGGGTATAGTTGTTTTCAACACTCCAGGTGCAAATGCAAATGCTGTTAAGGAGCTTGTTATTACTGCTATTCTTCTTTCCTCCCGTAAAATTACCACCGGTATCGAATGGGCAAAAACCCTAAAGGGTAACGGCGCAAACGTAGGTAAGATGGTAGAAAAGGGTAAGGGCGCATTTGTCGGTCCTGAAATCAAAGGCAAGAAGCTCGGTGTTATCGGTCTTGGTGCAATCGGTGTTATGGTAGCTAATGCCGCACAGGCTCTCGGTATGGATGTTATCGGCTACGACCCCTATCTTTCTGTTGACGCTGCATGGCATCTTTCACGTGCTATCAACAAGGCTCAGAGCGTAAAGGAAATTTACGAAACCTGTGATTATATTTCAATTCACGTTCCTTTTATGGATAGCACCCGTGACTATATTAACGCAGATGAAATTGCTATTATGAAGGACGGAGTCAGAATTCTTAACTTCGCTCGCGGTGAGCTTGTTAATTCCACTGCTATCATTGAGGCAGTTAAGAGCGGAAAGGTTGCATGCTATGTAACCGACTTCCCCAACGATGACCAGCTTTGTGTTGAAAATATCATTGCTATTCCTCATCTTGGTGCTTCAACTCCCGAAAGTGAAGACAACTGCGCTTGCATGGCGGTTGATGAAGTTAAGCACTTCCTCGAATACGGCGTTATCGTTAACAGTGTAAATTTCCCGACGATTGCAGAAATGCCTTCCAGCCCTGCAAGAATTTGCGTAATTCATCGCAATATTCCCAATATGCTTTCTCAGATTTCCGCAATTGTTTCGGGTGCAGGCGTTAACATTGACAACCTTGCAAACAAATCCAAGGGCGAGTATTCCTATACGGTTCTTGATGTATCTGCCAATGTTGCAGACAGCGTAATTGAAGAGATCAAGGCTATCGACGGAGTTCTCCGTGCTTGGCAGCTTGTATTCTAAAAACTTAATAATAGTACAACTTAAACTCCCACCTGTTAATATACAAGTGGGAGTCGTTTATTTACTATAAATCTCTTGACAAACAGTTAACACTGTGGTAATATATTTACATAACTTATATGGAAAGGAAGAATTAAAAATGAAAATGAAAAAGTTAGCTTCAGTATTGCTTGCAGCAGTAATGTGCATTACTCCTATGGCGGTACAAGCCGAGAATGTTTCTTTGTCGGTTGGCAAAACAGTCGAATGTGAAATACCGGAAGATGGTATTCTCTATTGCTCAATCATTCCGACGGAAGATGCGGCATACACTATCTATTCAAGCTCAGCTTCTGAAGCGTGCGATCCTTTTGCCAGGCTCTATGATGCTGATTTTAATGAAATCGGATACAGTGATGATACTGATGACGGTTATCAATTTAAAATGAATGTAATTCTTTCGGCGGGCGAAGAATATTTTTTGCAAGTTGAGTTTTACTCGTTGGATACAGAAACTCTCAATATAACTGTTGAAAAAGCAGAAAAGGATTATTTAACTTTATCCGCCACAGAATTAAAGCTTGAAACTCCCGTCAGCGCGATTCTTCCTGCAGATGGATATCACTATTACGAATTTACTCCCGATGAAGACGGCTACTATAATTTCTATTCGACAAATGAAGATTACTGCGATCTTTATATGCTGCTTAGTTATGTTTATGACGATGTAGTTATAGACCTCAATCATTATGACGATTGCTTTTTTGGAGCAGATTTTTCAGCAACTGAATATCTTACCGCAGGAGAAACCTATGTTTTAAAGGTTGGAAGCTATTCCTACGGCTACGGCGATATTGAATATGAGATTGCGGTAACACAGAATTCTCAGGAATTCAGCACGGTTGATGCGCAAGTTCTTGAAATGGGCTGGACCAAGATTGATGGTGTAGGAAAAGAAAATTCGTATGAAAAATATTACAGCATAGTTCCCGCAAGTGATTGCGTTTGCTATATTACAGGATATGCAGGCTGGAGCGTATATGAGGTAATTATCGGTTCGATTATTGTTAGCAATAATTACATCGATTATCCAATAAAATTAGAAAAGGATAAAGAGTATCTTATCAGCATCTACGCTTATGGCGATTCTGAAATCTATTTAACCGAAAAAGAGTTAACTTTAACGCCGATTGATGGTTGCGAATATTTAATTAACGAAGAAATGCGTATGATTACGGAAGTTGATTCGCTAACGACCGTTGCTGAGTTCAAAGCAAATTTCATTGAAGATATTCAGCTTGTTAGCTTTGAGGGTGAAATTCTTGAAGATGAGGACTTGATTTATCCTGCTGCTGATATCAATTTCTTGGTAGACGAAAATTATATTTACAGCGGTTACTATATTAATACTGATCAATGGGTTCCCGCTCGGAAGGAAGACAGTGCATATACTATTGATGAAATGGGACTTTGTGTATACGGAATAGAAGAAGAAACGACAGTAGCGGAATTTAAAGAAAATTTCGAAGACACAATAGCTGTATATGGTATATACTACCAGCTTCTTGATGACGATGATTTTATAGCAACGGGCTCACAGATAGATGTTGTGTTAGGTGACCAGTATTACTCGACTTACTTCAATACAGTTGTTCTCGGTGATGTAAATTGTAATGGTATTGTTAACTCAACTGACTTTATGCAGATAAGAAAATACTATTTGGGAAGCTATGACTTCGTTTCTTTTGCAAGCTACTTGGCCGCAGATACCAACGGTGATGGAGACATCAATTCGACTGACTTTATGAGGGTACGACGTCATTACTTAGGAACCTATAACCTTTACAGTTAATATTAAAAACCTCCCAAATTCGGGAGGTTTTTTAATATTAATATCCATAGTAATAATCGTCGTAGTCGTAATATTCTTCATAATAGCCTTCGCCGAATTCGCTATAGAAATCTTCCACAAAGCTATTATCAGCTATGTAAGCGAGTCCAACGAAAGCGGCAACAATAAGACCGATAACAATACCTACTGCCGAAGTTATGATACCTGCAAGGGACATACCGCTGTTAACGCCACATTCCTTTGCTCTTTTCATACCGATAATACCAAGGATAAGACCAACTATACCGCAGGGGATAATAAAGAAACCGCAACAGCAACAGCCAACGATAGAAATTATACCCAAAACAAGAGATGCGATCTGCAAGCCCTTTGAATTATCTACCTGTGGCTGAACATAGGGATTGTTGGTGGGATACGCCTCGTAAGAATTATACTGTCCTTGGGTATTATCCTGCGTGATAGGAGGATTTTGATAGTAGACACCCGAAGCTTCGGTATTTTCCTCAGTTTGAGTATTATCAGTAATGGGAGTGGTTTCGTCAGCTTGTGTATTCTCCGTATTTTGAGTATTGTCAAAATTATTGTTCTGATTTTCCATGGTAAAGTCTCCTTTCAAAATTCAAATTTAAATAAAACTAATGAAATATTGCGAAGTACTGTATACGCGGCAAAGAATAATGCCCAAAAAATTGCAGCCTTCCCCGAAAATAATTTGATAAAAGCTTTTTTAATTACGGTATTTTGCGTAAAAAGACAGATATTTGAAAGTATCAGCGTTATCACTGCATAGATACAAAAAAGTACTACGGGAAAATTAAGCCTTACAGCACTTAAAATATCAAGCCTCATTAAAGCACTGACGCATCTTGTTCCGCCGCAGGTAGCGCATCTTAACCCTATCATATACATAGGACATGTCGGAAATACTTTCATTATTGAAATAATATCTCTGTAAAATATTATAACAAAAAATATTACTGCGTCAATAGCAAAAACCGTCAAATACTTCCAAAACTCTATTCCAATACGGCTTTTTCGTCTTAAAAGTGCATTTTTCATGCGTTTACCGTTTCCTTGCATATCTTTTCTTTGTCGATGCTTTGTGCAAGATTTTTCTTAGCAGAAGATATCATAAGCTTTATACGGTTTAACTGATTTACTTCACTTGCACCGGGGTCATAGTCAACTGGACAGATATTAGACTGAGGATAAAGTCTGCGAAGCTCCTTTATCATACCCTTGCCCGTAACGTGATTGGGGAGACAGGAGAAGGGCTGAGTGCAGACTATATTAGGTGCACCTGATTCAATAAGCTCTATCATTTCAGCTGTGAGAAGCCAACCCTCGCCGCAAACGTTGCCGAGAGATAATACCTTTTCTGCCTTGTGACTCAGCTCCGTTATATCGCAGGGCGCTTCGAAATGCTTTGACGCATTAAGCTCGCGGCGTAAAGGCTCGCGATATTTTTCAATGAACCACACACCGAGCTTTGAAACTATCTCGGATTTTTTCGGCAAACCTAAATTCTGGTGCTTGAAAATACCTGTATTTAAGGAGTAAAGGAAGAAGTCGACAAGTCCGGGAACGACAGCCTCACAGCCCTCGCTTTCGATAACATCAACAACATGGTTGTTTGCATCGGGATGGAATTTAACGAGTATTTCACCGACAACGCCGACGCGAGGTATAATCTTATTTTCATCAATTGGAATAGCGTCAAATTCACGTACCATATCCCTCATAAGCTTGGAATAAGAGTATTTTCTCTTGCCGAGATATGTATCCTTAATAATATTGCGCCACTTTTCATAAAGTGCATCGGAGGTGCCTTTTTCAAGCTCATATGGGCGCATGCGATAAAGCATATTCTGAATGGCATCGCCCAAAACAAGTACCTTCAAAACCTTATCAATAAGAGAAACCGTAAACTTAAATCCCGGATTTTTTTCAAGTCCCGATAAATTAATTGAAACAACAGGTATATCGGGATATCCCGCATCTCTAAGTGCCTTTCTTAAAAAGGCTATGTAATTGGTGGCGCGGCAGCCGCCGCCCGTCTGAGTTATCAAAAGTGCGGTTCTTTCGGGGTCGCATCCACCGCTTTCAACGGCATTGATAAGCTGACCTACAGTTATGATAGAGGGGTAGCAGGCGTCGTTGTTAACGTGCCTTAAGCCTGCCTCAATATCTTCTCTTGTTGCAGTATGCAAAAGCTTAAGATTATAACCCTCGCTCTGCGCAACGGGCTCAATAAGGTCAAAATGTATAGGTGACATCTGCGGACCGATAACGGTATAATTCTTCTTCATTTCCTTTGTGAAAATGACTCTCTCGTGAGAATATTTACCGTTATCACCATCGGCAGTATGACCTTTTCGCTCGTTTAAAACTACTGCAAGCGAACGCATACGAATTCTTGCCGCGCCGAGATTATTGATTTCATCTATCTTAAGACAAGTATAAATTTGGTTATTTGCCTCTAAAATCTCCTGCACCTGATCGGTTGTAACGGCATCGAGACCGCAGCCGAAGGAATTAAGCTGAACAAGCTCAATGTTTTCCTCTCCGCAGGTAAATGCGGCGGCATCGTAAAGACGGGAATGATATACCCATTGGTCAACGACTCTTATGGGACGCTTTACTTTTTTCAGATGAGCAACGCTGTCCTCCGTCAAAACGGCAAAGCCTAAGGTGTTTATCATCTGGGGTAATCCGTGATTTATCTCGGGGTCCACATGATAGGGACGTCCTGCAAGGACAATACCTCGCAGATTGTTATCGTTGATGAATTTTATTGTTTCCTCGCCTTTTTTGCGCATATCGGAATGAAATTTATCCTGCTCAATAAGGCCTTTTTTAATAGCGTCTAAAGCTTCCTCATATGTAACACCGTAGCTTTCAAGCTCACCGCTTAAAACCTTTGCCGCGGTTTCTATATTTTCCGTATTGATAAAGGGTTTATGGAATTTAATGCCTTTTTCGCGGATAAGCTCAATATTATTTTCAATTACCTCGGGGTAGGAGGTAACGATGGGACAGTTATAATGATTGCCTGCCTGCGGATTTTCAACGGCTTCATAGGGCATACAGGGCATAAATATTGAGGTCGCACCGCGCTCGATAAGATCAATAATGTGACCGTGTGCAAGCTTTGCTGGATAGCAAACGCTTTCCGATGGAATGGTCGACATTCCTTTTTCAAAAAGCTTATGGTCACTGCGCTTTGACAGCATAACGGAAAAACCAAGCTCGGTTAAAACGGTAAACCAAAGGGGATATTTTTCGTACATATTAAGGGCTCTGGGAATACCCATAACCCCACGCTTTGCTTTATCTTTAGGAGTAGGAGCATAGGAGAATAAGCGGGAATATTTATATTTGACAAGGTTGGGCAGCGTTTCGGAAGCCAATGCCTTACCCTCGCCTCGCTCACAGCGGTTACCGCTGACAAGACGTCTGCCCCCGTCAAATTCCGTAATAGTCAATTTACAATTATTGGAACAGTTTTTACATATATCAGAGGTAGTGGTTACATTAATACCTTGTTCAAGCTCTTCCTTCGAAATGATATCGCTCCTGCTTCCGTTATAACGCTCTTTTGCGATGATTGCCGCACCGTAAGCGCCCATAAGTCCTGCGATAGAGGGACGGATAACATTTCTGCCGCTTATAATTTCGAGGCAACGCAATACCGCATCGTTATAAAAGGTTCCGCCCTGAACTACAATGTGCTTACCCAATTGCTCGGGCGAACGAAGCTTGATGACCTTAAAGAGAGCGTTTCTTACTACCGCATAAGCAAGACCTGCCGAAATATCGCCGACAGTTGCGCCTTCCTTTTGCGCTTGTTTTACACGGCTGTTCATGAAGACCGTGCAGCGCGTACCTAAATCAACAGGGTTTTCAGCATCCAACGCTTCTTTTGAAAGTCCTGCGGGCTCCAATCCCAATGACTTTGCAAAGGTTTGGATAAATGAGCCGCAACCTGACGAGCAAGCTTCATTTAATGTGATGGAATCAATGACGCCGTTTTTGATGTGCATGCATTTCATATCCTGACCGCCGATGTCTATTATGAAATCGACTTCAGGATCAAAGGCTGCGGCAGCTTTATAATGCGCCAAGGTTTCGATTTCGCCGTGATCCAAACGGAAAGCAGTACGAATAAGCTGCTCGCCGTAGCCCGTAACGCAGGAGGATGCAATGCGCGCACCCTCGGGAAGAGATGCGTATATCTCTTTTAGTATTACCGTTGCTGCATCAATGGGACTTCCGTTATTAGAGGAATAGTAATTATAAATTATCTCGCCCTTTGAATTAAGTAAAACGGCTTTTATGGTAGTCGAGCCTGCATCTATACCTAAGAAGCAATCACCGTCAGCAGAGCTGATGGGCTTAAATTCAATCTTCTCTGCATCGTGACGGGCATAAAATTCTTTTTTATCCTCGTCTGTTTCGAAAAGCTTGGGCATACGCTCGACTTCGTGTTCTTCAGTCGTATGAGAGGCAAGACGGGCATAAAGCTCGTTAATGGCGATAGCCTCGCCCTCGCAAAGAAGAGCCGCCCCGAGAGCCACAAAAAGATGAGCATTATCGGGGAGAGTAAAGGAGGTCGCCGTTTCACTCAAAGCCTTTTCAAAAGCAAGCCTCAATTCGCTTAAAAAGTGAAGAGGTCCGCCTAAAAATACGATATTACCCTTGATGGGTTGGCCGCAGGCAAGACCTGCGATAGTCTGATTAACAACAGCAGTAAGGATACTTGCCGCTAAATCTTCCTTTCTTGCGCCATCGTTTAAAAGGGGCTGTAAATCGCTTTTTGCAAAAACTCCGCAGCGCGAGGCGATGGAATATATCATATTTGCATCCTTTGCAAGCTCATTTAAGCCTGCAACATCAGTCTGCAAAAGGGAAGCCATCTGGTCGATAAATGCGCCTGTGCCGCCGGCGCAGGTACCGTTCATTCGCTGAGATAAAACGGGCTTCATAAAGGTTATTTTAGCATCCTCGCCACCGAGCTCTATAACAACATCTGTTTCAGGAAGCATTTTCTCAACTGATGCTGTTGAGGCAATAACTTCCTGAACAAAAGGAACATTTAGCCAACCGGCACAACTCATGCCTGCGGAGCCGGTGATGTTTACGGAGGTTAAAGTATCACCGAATTTATCGGCGAGCTCCTTAAAGACAGTCAAAAGACCGCCGCGCACATCGGAAAGATGGCGGCGGTAGCCGGAATCTATTATATTATTATTTTCATCGAGCAGTACCGTCTTGACAGTTGTTGAGCCGATATCTATGCCGAGTCTTAATGCCATGAAAAACAATCCTTTCAACATAACAAAAAGGTGAAAAACAAACTGCTTTATTATACACCCCATTTAGGCACATTGTCAAGTTAGTAAGACCTGCAAATTTAAGGCAATAATGTGTTAAAAATACATTATTATTTCTTGACTTTGGAAAAGATAAATGGTACAATGATACACGGCTAAATTTAACTTGAGTTTTGCACAAATGCGTGAGTGACGGGATGTATAGCGAATTCTCGAGTCTGACAGAACAAAAGTATAAATTATCAGGAAGAGTGGAAAATTTTACATGAGGAATATTCAATTTTCTCCGCCGGATATTGCCGAAGCAGAAATAGAAGAGGTAGTCAATGCGTTAAGGTCAGGATGGATAACTACAGGACAGAGGACAAAGCTTTTCGAAAAGAGGATCGCAGAATATTGCGGCACAAATAAAGCGGCATGTCTTAATTCGGCAAGTGCGGCACTTGAAATGACGCTTCGTTTTTTAGGAATAGGCTCAGGCGATGAAGTAATAGTACCTGTTTATACATATACCGCTTCGGCATCTGTAGTGTACCATGTGGGTGCTAAAATAGTATTTATTGATACAAAGGCGGATACCTTTGAACTTGATTATGATAGTCTTGCCAAACATATCACACCCGCAACAAAAGCGATAATGTGCGTTGATCTCGGCGGCAGAATGTGTGATTACGATAGGATCTTTGAAATAGTACAAAGCAAGAGTGAGTGCTTTTCGCCCAAAAATGATATTCAGAAGCTTTTTAACAGACCTGTAGTCATAGCAGATTCCGCACATGGCTTGGGCGCTGAATATAAGGGTAAAAAAAGCGGCAGCTTAGCCGATTTTACCTGTTTCTCTTTCCATGCGGTAAAAAATCTTACCACGGGTGAGGGCGGTGCCGTAACATGGAGAGCCATAGAAGGTCTTGATGACGAATACATATATAATCAGTTTATGCTCCTTTGTCTGCACGGTCAGAATAAGGATGCATTCCATAAAAATCAGATAGGCTCTTGGGAATACGACATAGTGACCCCAGGATATAAGTGCAACATGACGGATGTTTTGGCAGCGATAGGCTTAAGGCAGATTGACCGCTACGATGATCTCCTTGCAAGGAGAAAAGAGATAATCTGCAAATATGATGAGGCATTTCTTCCTTTAGGAGTAAAGAGCCTTGTCCATTTTGATGAAAATGTCACATCAAGCGGACATGTTTATCTTGCGCGTATTCCGGATGTTGATGAAAAGGCAAGGAATGAGATCATCGTAAAGATGGCGGAAGCAGGCATTGTTTGCAATGTGCATTATAAGCCGCTTGCCATGATGACGGCATATAAGGCTTTGGGCTATGATATTGCAGATTATCCCAATGCGTATAATCAGTATAAAAATGAGATAACCTTGCCCCTGCACACATCTCTTACGGACGAAGATGTTGATTACATAATAGAAAAACTTTGTGAAATTCTGAAATAGGAGAATATATATGCTGCTTAGAAAGTGGGAGGAACTTCCACCGAAAATGCAGTGTGATGAGGTAAAAAAATATTACGATAATCTTACGCGGCATACGGCAGATTTGATAATCAAGCGAGTGTTTGATATTGTTGCATCCCTACTGTTGATAATCTTACTGTTGCCGCTTTTTTTGATACTGTCACTTATTATTGTGATAGATTCACAGGATGGAGTATTTTTTTGTCAGACTCGGGTCACTGCGTACGGTAAAAGATTTCGCATAATAAAATTTCGCACTATGGTACGTAATGCTGAGAATATGGGAGCTGCGGTTACGGTAAATAATGACATGCGCGTAACGCGTGTCGGCAAGGTTTTGCGCAGATACAGACTTGATGAACTTCCTCAGCTTTTCAATATTTTTGTTGGAGATATGACCTTTGTGGGAACACGTCCCGAGATAGAAAAGTATGTTGATGAATATACTCCCGAGATGTTGGCAACACTTTTGCTTCCTGCAGGTGTAACATCTGAGGCAAGTATTTATTACAAGGATGAAAATGAACTTATCAACAGCGCTGAGGATGCAGATGATGTATATATAAATGATGTATTGCCGGGTAAGATGTTTTATAATTTGCGCGGAATATATAATTTCAGTTTACAGCAGGAACTGAAAACCATGGTAAGGACTGTTTTGGTAGTATTAGGCAAGGAATATCCCGATGAGCGCATGAAAAATAATAAAGATTCTGTATTGACCGAGGAAGAGGTCGTTCATAAGTGAGGTTGCAAGGATGGCGTCGGAAAAAAGTAAAAAGCCGCTGATTGCGTTGCTTACAAATAATGATGATGATATTTACTGCTTCAGGAAGGAACTTGTTGAGGCATTTAAAGATGCAGGATACGATATACTTATATCCTGTCCCGACGGACCCAAGTTTGAACTTATGAAGCATATTGAATTCATCCATGATGACCCTGATATAGACAGACGCGGCACCAATGCATTTAACGACTTAAAACTTTTTTTCCATTATACAAAAATATTTAAGAAGCATCGTCCCGATATTATATTAACATATACCGCAAAGCCGAATGTTTATGGAAGTATGGCAGCGCGGATGCTTAGAATCCCATATATTTGCAACGTAACAGGCTTTGGCAGTGTGCTTAACCAGTCCGGAATTATGCAAAAATTCATAATGTGGCTTTTTAAGATCGCGTACAGCAAAGCAGCGTGTATTATGTTTCAAAATGAGACTAATATGAAAATGGCGTGTGAAACGGGACTTGTAAAAGGTAAATATCGCCTTATACCCGGTTCAGGTGTAGATACCGAAAGATTTCCGAGGCAACATTATCCCGATGGTGGCAATGGAATTAACGGAGAAACTGTTGTTTTTAATTATATAGGCAGAATTTTGCATGATAAGGGCGTAGATGATTATATCGAAGCTGCCCAAATAATAAAAAAGACATATCCCAATACGGAGTTTAATCTGTTGGGCTTCATAGAGCCTACCGAAAGTCATTATGAGGAAGACTTGGCAAGGCTTGAAAGAGAAGGTATTGTCCTCTACCGAGGAAGTCAGAAAGATGTAAGACCGTTTATTGCAAGATCGCATGCGACGATCCATCCGTCTACTTACGGTGAGGGTATGAGCAATGTTCTTTTGGAAACTGCTTCATCTGCAAGACCGATTATAACCACAGATAATCCCGGTTGCAAAGAAACGGTAAAGGCCGAAGTAAGCGGTTTTATTTATAAAGGCGGAAATGTTGACGAGCTTGTAAAGCGAATAAAGCAATTTTTGGCGATGCCAAATGAAGAACGCGAGAAAATGGGCGTTTTCGGACGTGAATATATGGAAGAAAACTTTTCCCGTAAATTCGTTATTGCGGCATATACAGAAGAGATCAAAATGATTTTAATTGACTCTGAAAATAGGGATGGTCGTAGAAATGGATAAGAAAATCAATATCTTATGGCTAACCAATGGCGTAATGCCGGATATGCTTGAGGCGATGGGCAGAGAAAAGGGATACGGTGGAAGTTGGTTAGTTGAACCGGCGCGGTTGTTGTCGCAGGATGATACATTCCAATTAAGCATTGTAACTCCATGGGAAGGCCGTGAAGAACTTTATAAAAGAGTGAATAATATTGATTATTATCTTATACCGGCATCCTATCTTGATAAAATGAAGCGTCCGTCAAAAAAATACCGCGAAACCTGCGAGAAAATCATAAAAAGAATTGATCCCAAGATTATCCACCTTCATGGCGGCGAATTTGCTATTGGAATTCCGTTTGCTGAATATAAAGGAATTCCCAAAGTGCTTTCGATACAGGGCATTATTTCTGTTATCAATAAAAACTATTTTTACGGTGGGATTAGAATGCCGTCGTGGGCAGGCTGTATGCTTCCTCAAAATATACTGACATATCTTCCAATGAAGCTTCAGCATGCAAGAAATAAATGGAGAGCGAGCTCGGAAATACGTCAAATGAAAAATGTTGATGCAATTACAGGCTGCACGCGTTGGGATTATACATATTCAATGCTGATAAATCCGAAATTAAAATACTATTTCGTTGATTATGCAATTAGAAACGAGTTTTCACAGTACAGCTGGGAATTGGACGGCTGTGAGAAGCATACATTTATAATCGGCAGTATGACTGTTCCGCTGAAGGGTATGCACAAGGCATTGGAAGCTCTCAGCCTATTAGTAAAGAAGTACCCTGATGCTAAGATGAAGGTCGTAGGATATAACACCTTTAACAGTAGGTTAAAGGTAGGTTACAGCAGATATTTATTTAATAAAGTAAAAGAACTGGGGCTCGAAAAGCATGTAGAGCTGTTGGGACCTCAGGATACAATGGGAATGATCAAAGCAATGCAGAGCTCGCATTCCTTTGTTTTATCATCATGCATCGAAAACGGCCCAAATATAATGATGGAAGCAATGTGGCTGGGACTGCCGTGTGTCTGTTCATATGTCGGCGGTGCTATGCAGTTTGCAAAAGAGGACGAAGAAGCGCTGTTTTATAGGTTTGAAGAGCCGGAGGTGTTGGCTTACCAGCTTGATAGGATTTGGAGCGACGACGGCTTGGCGAAAGAATTGTCCTTAAATGCCCGTGCCCGTGCTGAGAAATTTGAAGGCTTTTTTGAAGTTTACAGCAAATATAAGCAAATGTATACTGAGATGATAGGGGATGAGGATAGTGGGAGACAAGAATAAAAGCTATGCGCCTATTATACTGTTTGTCTACTCCAGACCCGACCATACGTTAAAAACGTTAAATGCATTAGCAGAAAATGAGCTTGCCAAAGAAAGTGAACTTTTTATATTCTGCGACGGGCCAAAAAACGATAAGGCTAAGGAAAAAAATGACATAGTCAAAGAAGTGATTAAGAATGAGGAGCAAAAAAACAGATTTAAGAAGACGACTGTTTTTGTTTCCGAGACCAATAAAGGTTTAGCAACATCGATTATTTCAGGCGTGTCAAAGATAATCGACGAATACGGATGCTGCATCGTGCTGGAGGATGACCACATTACATCTCCTCATTTTTTGGAATATATGAATTTGTGCCTTGATAAATATGAAAGCAATAAAAAGATATGGTCGATAAGCGGCTTTACATATCCCCTTAAATCAGTGCTTAAGGATGAGGATCCTGTCTACTTGAGCTATAGAGCATGCAGTCACGGGTGGGCTACCTGGAAAGATAGATGGCAGGATATTGATTGGCAGGTAAAAGACTTTAGTGAGCTTAAAGCATCCTTGAGAAAAAGACGCCTGTTTAATCGCGGAGGCAATGACCTTTTCAGAATGTTAAAGCATCAGATGAAGGGTGAGCGAGATTCCTGGGCTATCAGGTTTTGCTATGCACAATCAAAAAGAGATATGCTTACTGTTTACCCTAAATATTCGTTCATTAAAAATATCGGCTTTGACGGAAGCGGTACACATTGCGAGGCTGTAGCCAAGGAGAAGGCAGATGCTTTTAGATCCGATTTTACGGTTTCAACGATTCCTGAAGTAAAGTTAAAGAAGAATGTAGTCAAAGAATTTAAAGTACAATATAAAATCGGTTTTATTGAGGCGGTAAGATGGCTTGTCAATAAGATTAGTAAATAACCAAAGAGCGGAGAAACTCAAATGAAGTCGAAAATAGCTATTATTGTATGTTGGATGGGAAAACTTCCCGAGTGGTTTGATTTGTGGAAGAAGTCCTGTGAATACAACCCTGATTTTGATTGGCTGTTTTTTACAGATCAGCCAATACAAGGTAATGCGCAGGACAGCAATGTTAAAATGCTTTCAACGACTATTGACGCATTAAAAAAAAGATGCCGTGAAAAGCTCAACTTAGAAATGACGGGTCTTACATCACCGTATAAGCTTTGCGACTTAAAACCAACGTATGGTTTGATATTTGAAGAAGAACTTTCTGAGGGCGGTTATTCACATTGGGGACATTGTGATATTGATCAGATATTTGGCGAAATTTCATCATTTATAAGCGATGAAATGCTTGCCTGTTATGATAAGCTTTACAGCAAGGGGCATCTTAGCATATACAGAAATACTGAAGAAATTAATCGAAGAGTATTCGATTCTGAGAGCTTATTCGAGTTAGGTACGGTAGTCAATGACCCATGCTTTTACGCTTTTGACGAGCATACCGGAATAGAAAGAATATATAAACGCAGAGGATATGCGTATTATGATAAATATGATTTTATCGATGTATCGGTTCGTCACAAAACGTCTTTGAGATTTAATCGCGAGAGCTATAATAAAGAGAGGCAGGCATTTTATTGGGAACGCGGAAAAATGTATCGTGTGTACATTGAGAATGACGAGATCTGTCAAGATGAATGGCTGTATCTGCATTTTCAAAAGAAACCGCTTAAGGTTTTGATTTCGGATAAAGATTGTGATGCATTTTGGATAACGCCGGAGGGCTTTGTTGATAAGACACAAGAGCCTGTTACGCAAGATGATATTTTGAAATATAACTCGGCATTGACAAAAAAACAGTTAAAAACGGATAATAGAGATTACTTTTCATTTAAAATGAGTCAGTTTATGAAAAAGTCGTTGCATGATAAGTATATTCATATCCGTCAACGTGCATCAAGAATATTCAAGTAGGAGGAAAGACTTGAGTAGATTAATCAATAGACTGGCGGCATTGTATATTGTATGTTGGGTTTTTATTCCCCCCTTACAAGTGGATGAGATATATAGAAATTTGGCAGTTGCATTGGCAATCGTTTGGGTGGTAACTTCAATTTATAATGATTCACAGTTTTTTTCTGAAAACAAAGTATTTATTGTTGCGTCAATAGCATGTGCAGCTTTGATGATACTGTGGAGATGCGGTATAGGAAGCTTGTCGTCAGCTATCACAAACACCATCCAATTTATAATTTTTATAATTATAGCCGCTATATCACTGTATTATCAGAAAAATGATTTTTCTTTTTTGAAAATAATGATGACAGTCATGCTGGCTCTTGTTTTAATATTTTCAATTACTACTATTCAAGGTGTTTTAGAGGATCCCTATGCCGCGCGAATAGCTACTAGCGAATGGTTGGAGGGCAGATTTGAGCGAAATCCAAATGTTGGACTGTACGGCTATATCTATATGGCTGTATTTCTACTCCCGATGCTTATATATATAAAGCTAAATGGAGTAAGGGTAAACAAGCTGTTTGATATACTTGCAATAGTGGATATAATTGTAGTTTTTCCTATGATAATTTTATCGGGATATATGATTGCAAATGTTTGTTGCCTTTTAGGCTGTATTATCGTTATTTTAACGCAGCGCGCAACACCCGTAAGAATAGTCGGGCTTATCGCATTGGGACTGTTCTTTGTTTTTTATTATGAAAGTATAGTAACAGCCGTGTTTGACGGATTAATAGACTTATTAGGTGATAACCCTGTATATTCCGAAAAACTTGCTGACTTTAAGTCGCTTTTCTTGGAAGGTGATACAACGGGCGGTACCGTTGATGGTCGTTTTGATAATTATTCAAGCAGTCTGCGTAATATTATAAACTATCCGGTTTTAGGGGCTTATTTTTTTGGTGACTTAGGAGGCGGAGGTCACTCGTCCATACTTGATATGTTGGGAAGATTTGGATGGGGCATAAGTATTATTTATTTTTATATTTTGATGAAGTTTCCGCACTCAATTTTTGATGATGGCAGTCGTTGGAATGTAATAAACTATATTATTGTCATATTGCTTATAGTCTTTGGTATAACAGATCCGTATCCTCAAGAGCTGGCTATTGCAGTGTTTTTGTTTTTCCCGTTTACAAAACGCATAACCTCTCAGGAGTTTTATCATGAGCAAAATAAATTTATGGTGGAGAATGAGCCGTGAAGATACTCTATTTATCCTATTTCTGTCATCCGGAGTTGTTTGAGATTCTGTGTGAATTAGGGTTGGATCCTTCGGTTGCACGACAAAAATATGATACCTGCCTAATTGGCCAACTACTCGCTAACAGTGATATTGGAGCTGACAATCTTGAAGTAATTTCTTATTTGCCTTCAAATAGTAAAACACCGAAAATATCCTCAGGTAGCTACAAAAATAAGAAGATCCAATATGTATGGTGTAGCCGAAAAAATGTATTTTCCATGTTTAAAGCGATGAAGCAAATCAAAAAACAGGTCAAACAGTGGCTTGATCGCACAGAAGGAGAAGAACGTATTATACTGACTTATGCGGCAAATCCGATTTTGCTGTTGCCGTGCCAGGGGTTCAGAAGTCGGGTAAGATTCGTGACCATATGTTCTGAGGTGCCCAAATACAGGAACATGACGGAAGGCTTTGCGATAGTTAATGCTATTAAGAAAAAAGTTTTTTCTTACTTTAACGACCGCATGGATGGTTATGTGTTTATGACGAAGCACATGAATGAAGTTTGTAATACTAATAATCGCCCATGGACTGTAGTAGAGGGTATGGCCGAGCTTGAAGCTGTGAGCAAAAGTGTTGAAAAAGTCAATGAGATGATAATGTATGCCGGTGGCCTGCATTATGAAAACGGGATAGATGTTTTATTGGAAGCTTTCGCAAGGTTAAATAAACCCGATGCAACACTTGTTTTATGCGGAATAGGAAATGCTGTTGAGACCGTAGAAAAGTATACAAAGCAGTATGATAATATAAAATATTTTGGTTGCATACCAAATGACGAAGTACGAAAGCTTGAACAAAAAGCTACACTGCTTGTTAATCCCAGAATAAATGATCATCAGCTTACAAGGTACTCATTTCCGTCAAAAACATTCGAATATTTTTCTTCGGGCACAGCATCACTGATTACTGAATTAGACGGAATTCCGGAACAGTTTTACGAGTTTTGTTTTACATGTAGTGAAGTGACCGTGGATAATCTTTATAAAAGCATAAAAGAAGCCCTTGAAACACCTTTAATAAAAAGACAAGCTATAGCGGATAAAGCATATGATTTTTTAAAAAATGAAAAGTCGCCCAAAGCTCAAAGTGATAAAATTGTGACCCTGTTGATGAGTGTAATGCGTACGTGAGGCAGGTAAGAGCAAATGAAGATACTTTACTATTACAGTCAGCTCAATATCGGCGGAGCCGAGCGTTCGACAGCGCGCCTTTTGAACCTTATGCACCGTCGCGGCTTTGATGTTACCCTGCTTTTGCGTTGGGACAGCGGCAAGCTTGAGCATGAGCTTGATGATGGCGTTAAGCGCATATATCTTAAGCATGAAAGAAAAAGCAGATCTTTAGGACGTTTGGGTGACGTTATCTGGAGTCTGCTTCAATGGGTACTGGGTAAAATTCGTCAAAAAAGACTTAAGACAAAAGAATATGACATTGCCGTCAGCGGACTTTTCGGATATGATCCTAAGATATTGTTTAATGATGTAAAGGCTAAGCAGCATTATCAGATGCTTCGTAATGATGTTGAAAAAACGGGTAAATACGGCAGAACGCAAGAATATATGCAAAAATACGGTGACCGCTTTGACCGCTATATAGGCGTATCAAAATACACAACTGAGTCCTTTAAACGGTGTTATCCCGAGCTTTCGGACAGAGCTGAATGTGTTTACAATGTTATTTCGATACCCGATAAAAAGAAAGAGCTTACTTGCCCTGAAATATATTCAAAAGCAGGCGACAGTCTTAAAATTCTGACAGTCGGAAGACTCAGCGATAAAGCAAAGGGGCTTTTCCGCACGGTAGAAGTCTGCAAACGTCTTTGTGACAGCGGCTTTAACGGTAGATTTACATGGTTTATCGTCGGTGACGGTGAGGACAGAGAAGAATTACATAGCCGTATAAAGGCGGCAGGGCTTGAGGATACGGTCATCCTTTGCGGTGGTACCAATGACCCGTTTCCGTATTATAAATATGCCGATTTAGTTGCCGTGCTTTCCTATTATGAGGGCTTGTGCGGAGTAGTCAACGAAGCAAAGCTCATGGAGCGTCCTCTTATTGCAACACGCTTCTCGGGAATTACCGAGCAGATAACAGAGGGCGTCAACGGCTATATTGTCGAAAACAATGCCGATGCGATCTTTGAGGAATTTAAACTGCTATTGTCAAATCGCGAATTGATAGAAAAAACAGCAATAAACGGTTTACCAGAAGAATTACTTGACAATAACCGTAAGATAGACAGATTTAAAGAGATGTTTAATGAAATTGGCGGTGTTAAATATGGGAAATAAAAACTTATATTCACTCAAAGAACAGTTATACTATGTTGAATGTTACTTAAAAGGTCGTACATACCAATGCTTGAAGAGAATTCCGAATTACGGAAAAAACATAAGACATAATCATTATGGGAATCGGGAAGTTCTTGCAATACAAGATGGACGAAACATTTTGCGTGAAGCAATTTTCGGGGGGGGGGTCATTTATGGCCGCCCGTTACGGCACTAATGAGGGCCGTGCACTTTTCTGGTATTGGCAAACGAAAATTGACAGATTTAAGGGTAATAAACCCTTCCCCGATAAGATAAGTGATGAACTGTGTACTTGTGCCGGATTCTTCCCGAATGAAGAAGCGATGCTCAGGAAATGGGCGGAAATGGAAACAGAAGCAAGTAAACATTTGGATGTTTTGGGAACGATGGACTTCTTTGGCGAAGAATGGGTTGTATCTCATATATGTCCACAAGCAAAATTAATGCCGGCGTCGGGAATAACCCCCGACGGAAGTGGCTGGACAGATTGTTTAGAGGGGAAAAAAGTACTTGTAGTACATCCGTTTGCCGCAACAATAGAAAAACAGTATCACAATCACCGTTGTGAGATATATCCGGGTACAAATGCACTGCCCGAGTTCGATTTACAATGCATAAAAGCGGTTCAAACGATAGCAGATGAAAAGGATAACCGTTTCAACAATTGGTTTGAAGCTTTGGATTATATGACAGAAGAGGTTGCAAAAAGAGATTTTGATGTAGCACTCATCGGTTGCGGAGCGTATGGCTTTCAGCTAGCCTCAAGAGTAAAGTGCCTTGGTAAGGTTGCTATTCATATGGGAGGCAGCTTGCAGACATTGTTCGGCATTTGCGGCTCAAGATGGGATAATCATAAAAAGGTCAGCAAAAATTATAACGATGCGTGGGTATATCCCAGTGAAGAAGAAACGCCGCGAGGCTTTGAAAAAGTAGAAGGCGGCTGCTATTGGAAGTAAAATATTTTATTTAACGAAGTTTCGAAAGGATAGATATTAAATGAAGGTCAGTATCATAGTACCGGTCTATAATGTAGAGCAGTATTTAAGGCAGTGTCTTGACAGCGTGGTAGCGCAGACCTATACTGACCGTGAGATCATCATAGTAAATGACGGCTCCACCGATTCTTCCTTTGAGATATGCAAGGAGTATACAGCAAGATACCCTGAGATCATTTTGCTTGTGCAGGAGAATGCAGGTCTTGCGGCGGCACGGCAGACGGGACTTGATGCCGCAAGCGGCGAATATATCGGCTTTGTTGATTCAGATGATTGGCTTGAACCCGATATGTATGAAAAAATGATGGCGGCGGCGGAAGAAACGGGTGCTGAAATAGTCTTCTGTAATGTTTACAGAAATGAGAGTAAAAAGGAAGCACCTTATCTTGAGGATGGGTTTTATGACCGCGAGAGAATGGAAAAGGAGATATTTCCACGACTTCTTGCAAGCTTTGATAAGGATAAACAGGAAAACAACATCCGTTGGTGTAACTGGCTGAGAATATACAAAAAATCGCTTATAAACGAGCATAAAATCACTTTCGATAAGCGTTTCAGAAGATGTCAGGATCTTCCCTTTACCTTTGAATGTACTATTCATGCAAATAGCTACTATTATTTGGGAAGTGAATATCTCTATCATAATCGCATGAATTACGAGTCGCTGTCAAAAGGCTACACCAAAAATATGTGGGGACTTATAAAGCCGCTTGTAGAGTATTTATGGAATGTTGTGGATAATTATAAGACTTACGATTTTGTTCCGCAGATGAAATTAAGGTCGGCTCTTTTTGCATTTGAATGTGCAGATAATGAGATAAAACCCAACAACATTAAGTCTTACAAAGAAAAAATAGCAACGATAAAAGAAATAATGAGTGACGAAGCCACTGTAAAATGGATAAAAAACGTTGATAATAGTAATTTTAATAAGACAATTAAGCTTTATACCCTTTGCTTTAAGCATAAAATGCCGCGTCTTTATTATTCTCTGGCACGTTACCGTTACTCGGATAGATTTAAGGAATATAAAGCTTTACAGACTAAAAAAGGAACCAACTAAATGAAAAAGAAAAAAGAACTGAGCAGAACGGGCAAAGCATTAAGAAATACCCTTGCCCAAACCCTTCCCGAGATAGTCAGCCAGATAAGTGGTCTTATTTTGCCGCGTTTTATGCTTTCGACCTTCGGTTCAGCGCTTACGGGGCTTGTTTCCTCAATTAATCAGTTTATTCTGTATTTAAGAAAGATGGAGGCAGGTCTGTCTACCGCATCGGCAGTAAATCTATATAAGCCGCTTGCGCAGAAGGACGAGGAAAAAACGCGTGAGGTTGTATCCGCATCACGTCATTTTTACCGCTGGGTAGGTGTGCTTTTCAGTATAGGTGCACTTATATTAGCGGCACTCTATCCATTGATAGTAGATGTCAATATAGACGGCTATACTTGGTATAAGGTAGCGACGCTCGTACTTATACTTTCAGGCAGTGCCGCGTTTAACTTTTTCTGCTCATCGGCATATCAAGCCTTGCTCATAGCAGATCAACGGTATTATGTGGTGTCACTATGCACCGCCGTTTACGGAATAATTTCAATACCTGTAATACTCCTTGTAATACAGACGGAAAATATGCTTGTTGTGCAGCTTGCGAATACACTGCTTGCTGTCGTACAGGCTACAACGATAGTCATTTATACCAAATTACGGTATAAAAATGTAGTCAAACCGACGAAGAATTTTGATAAAGGTGTGCTGTCGATGAGGTGGGAGGTCTTTATCAACGAGCTTGGAACGCTTGTCGAGACTAATGCCCCCTATCTTATAATTACCTTTCTCTTAGGTCTTGCGAATGTCAGTGTTTACTATGTGTATAATATGGTTTTTGTGGCATTGCAATCAATAGTAAGAATAAGCCGAGATACGCTACGTCCGACATTTGGTCAGGCTTGGGCATCGGGTGAAAAGGAGACGGTAAAGCGTTGCTATTCGGAATATGAATGGCTTATATTCACTATGACAGCTGTGCTTTATACGATAGCCGGAATAATGCTCATACCGTTTGTTTCGCTTTATACAAGCGGCATTACAGATGCGCAGTACATTATCCCTGCGTTTGGCTTGTTTTTCTGCTTATCGGGTGTCATAAGACAACTGCAGGTGCCAGCTTCTGTTATGGTCGGTGCGGCAGGAAAATTTAAGGAAGTGCGCGGCAGTATCTTTTTAACTGCAATCGTTTGCATTGTGGTAGGTGTGGCAGGCGCATTATCGGGCAACCTTATAGATATGGAGCTTATCAGTATTAATATGCCCATGGGAATATCGGGTGCTCTGCATGGCGAAGTATTTATGAGTAATGATCTTTTTAAAACTACCACCGGATTTGGATTAACCGGTGTTATGTTCGGCATGATGTGCGCCGCAAGCATACGTACCTGCTATACAACATGGTTTGTAAATGAAAATGTTATTGGTCGCGGCATCAAGCCCACGCTCACGCGAGTTTTCAGATTTGCCGTAACGGCACTTATAGCCGTCTTACCCTTTATCACGGTAATAAATGTCGCACCCGACAGCTTTTGGATGTGGATAGTTTGGGCAATAGGTGTATCGCTTTGGGTATTAATTGTTAATCTTGTAAGCGCAGTCCTGTTTGATAAGAAAGATATGAAAGGATTATTAGGACGCCTTTTGGGAGTAGTCCGCAGAAAATAAGAGGAGGTGCAGGCTTTGTGAAAAAGATGCTCAAGGAAACTATCAAAGCTGACATATACAGATATTTTGGGGATAGAAAAAAGCCACTTATTCTGCCCATTGGACTTAAATATACAATACTATTCAGAAAAGCGTCATTGAGTAAAAACCGTATTCTTCGCACAATATATAAATTCAAATTAGAAAAAATGTCCCGAAATACCCATCTTCAAATACCTGCGGGTACAAGTATCGGAAAAGGGCTATACATTGCACATTTCGGACTGCTTACGGTAAATCCTCGCACTGTGATTGGTAAAAACTGTAATCTTGCACCCGGTGTTTTGATAGGAAAAACAAATTCCCGAGGCGGCAAAGAAGGCGGAGTACCGGTCATAGGAAATAATGTGTGGATCGGCAATAATGCGATCGTTGTGGGGAAAATAACCGTAGGTGATGATGTTTTGATTGCCCCAGGTGCGTATGTTAACTGTGACATACCGTCCCATTCTATAGTAATAGGTAATCCTGCACGTATTATCCATAAAGAAAACGCGTGCGAGAACTATATCAACAGGACAGTTTAATATTTGTCCGGTAAGGAGAAGTATGAGAAGAATAGGCATAGTTACATTTTATGAGTCGAACAATTACGGTGCTGTGCTTCAGGCGACGGCTACACAGCGATTTTTAAAACTTCACACCGATCATGATTCAGAGGTTATTCGTATAAAGCGTGATACTAATGCCAAAAATGCGGTGTTTTCCGAGGCAAAACCCCAAAAAACTCTTTTCACAGAAAGACTAATAGGTAAATTAAATTCGTATAAGCTCGAAAGGCTGGATAAGCTTCGCATAAAACGCTTCGATGATTTCCGTAAAAAGCATATCAAATGCAGTGAAAAGCTCTATATGAATGCCGCTGAAGCGGCGGCTGATGCGAGAAATTACAGTGCCTTTATTTGCGGCAGTGACCAAATATGGAATCCTTTCCACAAGGTTTTTAATGATGCGTATATGCTTTCCTTTGTCCCCGATGATATCATGAAGATATCCTATGGGCCCTCTTTCGGTGTAGATGATATTTCTTTAGCACCGCAGTATGATAGGATGATAAGCTGTATCAGCCGATTGAATGCGGTATCGGTCAGAGAGAGAAGCGGTGCCGATATCATCGAGAAGGCAGGTTTGCCTCGCCCGAAGGTCGTGCTCGACCCCGTATTTTTACTGACAAAAAAGGAATGGCAGTCAGCGGTTGATATTCAAAAAGTAGATGAAAAGTATATCTTACTGTATGCCTTGACGGGTGTTTCGTCAGATGTAAAAAGACAGATAAAACGCTTTGCAAAGGCAAAGGGATGTGAGGTGAAAATTATCCCCGGCAACAGAGAAAATTCACAGAATTTCTTTTCAAAGCCCTTTGATGCAGGACCTGAGGAGTTTTTATCGCTTATAAACGGCGCGCAATATGTCTTTACAAATTCCTTTCACGGTGCGGTTTTTTCACTTATATTCGGTAAAGAGGTTTGGGCGTTTATTGGAAATAACGAAAATGCTCATAAAAGAGCCTGCAGAATAATTGAGCTTTTTGAAAATATGGGAATAAGTGACCGCATCATAACGGGAAATGAAAATGTGATAGACGCGAAAGATATAGACCATACCGCTGTGGAGCAAAAGCTTTTACATCAAAGAGAAGCTTCGATCTCATTTCTTAAAAACAGTCTTGAAAAGAAAAATTAAGGAGTAGTAATAATGGAATATTCGGTACTGGGTAGAGTAAAACAGCTCGTATCATTGCTTAAACAGCACGGTATCAGCCATATAGTGCTGTCCCCGGGCAACAGAAATGTACCTATAGTTCATTCGGTTGAAAATGACCCGTTTTTCACCTGCTACAATATCACCGATGAGCGCAGTGCGGCATTTTTTGCGCTTGGACTTATAAATGAGTTGCAAAAACCAGTCGCAATATGCTGCACCTCGGGAACTGCGGTATGCAATTATGTCTCGGCAGTGTCCGAAGCATTTTACCGGAAAATGCCGCTTTTAGTAATAACTGCTGACAGAAATCCCTATTATCTTAATCAGAATGAGGATCAGATGGTGCCGCAAAGTGCACTTTTGTCACCCGTTTGCAAGAAAAGTGTTTCATTGCCTATTGATGAGGAAGAGAAGGATAATTCATATTCCAACCGCCTTTTAAACGAGGCATTTTTAGCACTCGATCATCACGGCAAGGGCCCCGTACATATCAATATTCCCATTGAAGCAAATCTTGCAGTGTTTGAGGAAACGGAAATTCCGTCTGTACGAAAGATTGAAAGACATGATATAAGCGATAGTTGGCAGAGCATGGCGGATAAGCTTAAAAGTGCAAAGCGCGTGCTTGTGATATACGGTCAAAGTGCGCCTGCAACGGAGAAATTAAAGAAAGATATCGAAAGCTTTGCAAGAAAATATAATTGCGTTATTGCGACCGATCATATTTCAAATCTGCACTGCTTCGGGGCGGTCAATACATTCTCTGTTTCACGCTTTATAACGGCAGATAAATTCGCTGAGATATGCCCAGATATAGTTATTACGGTAAACGGAAATTACGTGTCATATATCAGAGGTCTTTTAAAATCAAATAACAAAGCTTTTTCTCATTGGCTTGTCAGTGAAAGCGGGGAAGTTGCAGATCCATTCCATACGCTTTCGGATATTTTTGAATGCAGTACTGAACATTTCTTTAAGACTTTTGCGAAAAACGGCGGCGAAGATATAGATAATACATATCTAGCGGCTTGGAAAGCACTTGATGAGAAGGTGATCCTACCTGAATTTGAATATTCGGATATTTATGCAGTGCAGAGGCTCATGCAAAATATTCCCGATCATTCAATTTTGCATCTTGCAAACAGCAGCAGTGTCAGATTAGCACAGCATTTTCCTGTTAAGGAAACTGTTGCTGTCTACTGTAACAGAGGAACAAACGGTATTGACGGAAGCATGTCTTCATTTATAGGTCAAGCGGCGATAAGTAAAAAACTCAGTTTTCTGCTCATAGGCGATTTAAGCTTTTTCTATGATATGAATGCACTTTGGAACAGATATGTTGGCAGTAATGTAAGGATACTTCTCAATAATAATGAGGGTGCAGGAATATTCCATTTTATAATTGGCGAGAAAAAGATATCTACACTTAATAAAAATACAGCCGCCGAGCATTTTGCTACTGCAAAAGGCTGGGTGGAATCTGTTGGATTTAGATATCTTTGTGCAACGAATAAAGAGGAACTCGACGAGGCTATGCGGGAATTTACCGCGAGGGAAAGTGACAAACCTATCTTCCTCGAGGTCTTCACCAAAAAGGATGAGGACGCACATGTGCTCAGTGAATTTTACGGTTCAAAAAAGCAAGAAACTCTCAAGGATAAGCTAAAAAAAGCACTGGGAAGATAAAAGAAGGGAAGATAAAAGTGGGAATTCGCGGCATATTGCGCCGAATTTTGGGCGTAGATGAGCATATAGTCATCAATAAGGAAACGAAATATATTCAGGTAGAAAAGCTCAGGCGTTTTGAAGGTAAAAACGCGGTCGTTACGGGTGGCACAGGCTCCATCGGCGGTGCTATCTGCACGCGTCTTGCCAAGGAAGGTGCCACTGTTTTTGTTTGCGGTCGCAACACTGAAAAGCTCCAAAAAGCGGTGCAGGATATTATAGCAGACGGTGGGAAAGCCGTAGCAGTCAGACTTGATGTTACTGATGAAAAGGATATCGACAGAGCTTTTGATGAGATTTCAAAGCAAGGAAATATCGACATTTTAGTCAACTGTGCCGGCTGCAGCACAAGAGAAAAGAAAAAAGACCTTCATGAACAGAGCATAAAAGTTATAGACGAAAATCTCAATATTAATTTGCGAGGTGCGATGCTTTGCTCGCGTGTATGCGCGGAGAAAATGGTAAAGCAGGGCTTTGGCAAGATAGTCAATATTTCCTCTATCGTCGGTATTAACGGTAAGCCCAAGCATGCCGAATATGCGGCGGCGAAGGCGGGCGTGATTGCGCTGACAAAATCTCAGGCAATAGAGCTTGGCAAATACGGAATAACCGTAAACTGTGTTTCCCCGGGACTTATTCCACGCGAGGATGCGAGTGACGAAAAATTAGGCGGTGCTTCAAAAACCAACTGCCTCTCCAAAGTCGGAAAACCGGAGGATATTTCAAATGCCGTAGCGTTTCTGTGTTCCGATGAAGCTGATTTTATCACGGGACAGAATTTGCCCGTAGATGGCGGCAGAAGCTTGGGCTTAAAAGGCGATTGATATAAAATACCGCTGATTTTGGAAGAATAAGCAAGGTTGATAAAAATGAAAAAGATAACAGCGTTTTTGTGTGTGATGAGCCTCTTTATTTTTACAATATCCTGTCGAGGCAATATGGACGAGACAGCATCCGAAGTAAATCCTGATATCAGTTCGGACTTTATCAGTGTTGAGGAAGTATCTTCAAATGATAACAGCACTCAAATGCTGGCTAAGTTAAATGATATCGTAGCTAAATTGTGCGGTAGCGGTTACAGTGCCGAATATAAAGAAAATTCCATGATAGGTGATGCGCTTGTTTCGATATACAGCGTCAAAGGCGATACTGATGTAACGTGGCTTTTTGCTCATGACGGAGAAGAGAATTTTTATATCGACCGTATCAGTGACGGAAATTGGCAAAGTATTTTAAGTGACGATAACGGTGGATATTATATCGGCGAAAGTGCTGTAATAACTCATACAGAAGATGAATATATTCTTTTTATAGGCAGCTTGAGTGATGATATCTTCGGCACGGCAGAAGACAGGAAGATTGTTAAAGCAGGACAGAGTATATTTGATGAGTTTTTGCTTGATAAATACAGTATCACTCAAGGCGGCGTTGTTGTAGGACATATTGCACTTAACGACACTGCTGACGTAGTATATGTTGACCGCGGCTCGGGAGAATACGAGCGTTTTACGGGTGATTTAAGTAAATATCAGGCAAAAGGCTAAAAATAAGATATCTGCTGTTATGCTAAGAAAGGGACATAAGTTTGGGACTTACAGAATTGCTGTTTCTAGCGGTAGGACTTGCTATGGATGCGTTTGCTGTGGCGGTTTGCAAGGGGCTTGCCATGGAGCGTATAACAATAAAAAAAGCCCTTACCGTAGGACTTTGGTTCGGTGGTTTTCAGGGACTTATGCCGCTTATCGGATATTTCATCGGCAGCAGATTTGCAGAGTACATCGAAGCTTACGACCATTGGGTCGCCTTTGCGCTGTTGGCAGTTATAGGTATCAATATGATATGCGAAAGCTTTTCTAAAGATGATGACGAGGAGAGTGCTTCACTTTCGTTTAAAACCATGCTTGTGCTTGCGTTGGCTACGAGTATTGATGCTTTAGCTGTCGGTATTTCCTTTGCATGCACTCCAAAGCTTTTTGGCGGTATTTTCTTTGCGGTCGGTGCGATTGCCGTTCTGACCTGCATCATCTCCATGATAGGAGTTAAGATTGGCAATGTTTTCGGCACGAAATACAAAAATAAAGCAGAGCTTGCAGGTGGAATTATACTTATACTCATAGGATTAAAACTTGTAATAGAAGAATTTGTATGAATATACATTAAAAGACCTCGTAGTTTAATACGAGGTCTTTTAATGTGTTGTATTTTTCTTTGTCGTAGCATTCAATTTTATATGTTCCGTCCTTTAACCATGAGACCAAGCTTTTGGCAACTGACGGCGAATAATGTAAGGTATCCTGATAATTATCGAGATTGCATATAACATCTGTTGCCAAGTCAAAATCATGCAATGTAACATTATCGTATTGAAGTAATGTTTCGATCTCAAGCTTTTTCATTTCAAGCATCACGTCGAGCATACCCATGTCACTGTACCGCTTCCAACCCAAGACAGATAACGGCGGAATAAAAATGGTAAAGGAGATATCGGGATTGTCTCTTATGATGGAAATATAATGCTCTTCTAAAATAGATTTTGTATTGTTGATATAATACTGATACTGTTCATCGGACAAGGTTTTTATTTTTGTTGAGTTTTCGTAGGCGGCAAGTGCAGCTTCTTTGCTATATTCTTCGTCGGAGGTTGCCTCCATCAGCATACGGCTGTTAAACCATTGAGTATCATCGGTCTTGCCCAAAAGATTACAAGCAAAGTCAACTGCCGTATATATCCATGCGTCTCTTGAAAATAAATACTTAAAGTCGTTGAAGGAATTGTCATCGTAAAGATAGTCGGGATATGCTTCGCTGTGAGCACCACATTCATTGACCATTGCGGTAGGATCAATACCAATAATGGCGTTTTTTACCTTGCCGGTACGAATAGCACATTCAAGATATTCTTGTGCGTCTGCAGGAGTGCACCCGCCTTTGCAAAGCTTTATGGAAGTACAATTAAGTGCTTCGTCAACTTGCTCACAGTTAAGGTTATAAACTGTGGAGTCACCAACTATAACGGTATCATAATCAAGGTTTTTAGCAAGTCCTGCATTGACATATGTGGGGTGCATGAACGGCTCGTACCAATCAGGATAACGGTAATATAAAAACGGGTCTATAATATACATTGCAAGTGCAAGCAAAAGCGAAAGTACAACTGTTATCGCAACAGCCGAAAAGAACCACTTCTTATATTTTTGCATAACCATGCCGTCTCCTTTCTTGAACTTTGTCAGAACGTAGCATAAATAAATGAACTTACTCTGCTGAAATGCATAAATGCAACTGTGATTAAAAGCATAACCGCCAACGCCGTTTTGGCGGAGGGTTTCATCTCTTCTGTGAGCTGCATACTGTTTTTACACTTAAATACTACATAAAACAGCACTGTGATAACGCATATTATCATAAGTGCGCCCAACGCTTGGGGAAATCGGCCGAAAATGTCGTTTTCGCATAGTTTACCGATAGAGGTAATATCAAGTCCGGGCAATGAAAACATGGCTTTTAGTATTTTTAATGCAGAGGTTGCGGACGGAGCACGGAAAAATATCCATAGCAAGGTTACGGAAAGCACGGTATATACTCTTCCTGCAAAGCCGTGTATCTTAAGCTTGCACTTGAGCAGTAACCGTTCAATTATCTCCAAAATGCCGTGCAGTGCACCCCAAAGAATATATGTCCAAGCGGCGCCGTGCCAAATACCGCTGACAAGGAAGGTTGCAAGGAGATTGAAATAGGTTCGGATCTCACCTTTTCTGTTGCCACCCAATGGGAAATATACTGTTTCGGCAAGAGTATTGCTAAGCGTTATATGCCAACGGCTCCAGAAATCCTTTATATTTTCTGCTTTATACGGTGAATTGAAATTCATCGGGAGCTGTATATTCATGATACGGGCAATACCGATAGCCATATCGCTATATCCGCTAAAATCAAAATATATTTGAAGAGTATATCCA
>CAYRPK010000006.1:0-19887 GCA_964426175.1 uncultured Eubacteriales bacterium
CATGAGAAACATGTTTGAAACTGTGGTCGATATCGGCGCACCTCAGTCGGATTTTATTATCGGAGAAAGTGATACCGACGACGGTCTTGATTTTGTTACGGGAATGAGCTTAAACGAGGTTTGCCGCAAGGCTATGCAGGGAACAGTCCTCGCTCATACCGACGGCGGTGTTCCCAATATGATTTTACAAATCCCCGAAATAAACGCCTTTGAGGTAGGATATCTCATATATTTCTTTGAAAAGGCTTGTGCAATATCAGGTTATATCTTAGGAGTCAATCCCTTTGACCAGCCCGGCGTTGAAAGCTATAAGAAAAATATGTTCGCACTATTAGGTAAACCCGGATTTGAAGCGCAAAAAGCAATTATCGAAAAAAGATTAAATTAAAGTCAGTAACAGCTCACAAGGCTGTAAAATATAAGGAGGAATTCTCATGATTAAGTTAATCACAGGCAAAAAAGGCTCCGGCAAAACAAAAAAACTCATAGACCTTGTCAATGCGGCGCTTGAACAGAGTAAAGGTAATGTCGTCGTTATAGATCAAGGCAAAAAGTTGACTTATGATATTAAATATACTGCGCGTCTTATAGATGCCAATGAATATTCTATCAACTCATACGACAGCTTCTATGGCTTTGTTGCAGGTCTTACCGCAGGCAACTACGATATCACCGATATCTATATTGACGGTATTCTCCGCATCGGCGGCAGGAACTATGACGAGCTCGCAGGCGCTTTAGATCGCCTCGACGCCATCACTAAGGAAAAGGTAACAGTAACCTTTACCATTTCGGCCGATGAATGTGATTTACCCGAAGGTGTTACTAAGTATTTAAAGTAAACTCAGAAAAGCATAAAAACCGTATACCGCGAAAGCAGTATACGGTTTTTATTTGTATTTAAATTATTTCCAAATCGCGGTAAAGTTCTTCAATATTGCTTTGCTTTTGGCTGTCGGCAATACTAAAGGCTTTCATTTCGTTTACTGCAGAGCGCCGTCTTTGTGGCGACAGTAAACGGAAAATGCGTTTTATCTCATAATAGGGTAATAAAAACGGATATTTTTGCAGTTTGGGATAATAGTTTTTAAGCTTTTGATATGGCAAAAATATTCTGTCGAGAACATATTTGAATTTATTTTTCTCCTTAATACTGCCCACTGCAACCTTATTTGAATCTGTTCCGTAAAGTCCCGAAGAAAAAATAAATTCCTCCAGCCTCAAGGTCACTTCGTCATGCTCTGCCTCACCAAACCACACCTGTGCAAGCTTTGCTGCCGATAATGCAAAGGTTTTGAGCCCAACGGTCTCAAGGATACATATTATACGCTCCATAGGAAAATGCGGCATAATCAGGCTCAAATCAAGTACAGGCCTTATTCCGCATCCGCCGTATCTGAAATGCTGAACCATGTGGATTATGTGATAAACGCCCATTAGAGTGTTATCCATCACATATTTGCAGCTGTCATCCTCACGGAATTCCTCACGCCATAAGTCGGCAAAAAGACATTCGTACTTGGAATTTCCGTCAGTCAAATCAAAATGCAGTTCAAGGTGAACATCAGATGGTGAAACAAGCGCAATATCGTGCACGCCCCGTTCCATAGCGGTAAATCCGAGTTCACTTTCAAAAAGAGAAACTGTGCGTTCCACATCTTCTTTTTTGACAAAAATATCTATATCACAGCTGGGGCGCATCCACCCCTCAGGATAAAAGCTGCGTATCAGCGAGCCCTTTAAGGGCATAAAGCAAATTTCATGCTTTTTCAGCAGGTCAAATGCCTCCTCCTGCTGATACTCCAATTTAATAAATCGGTAAATTGCAAGCTTTTTCTGTGAACCGTACTTTTCCTGCAACGGAGCAGAAAGCTCTATTTTATTCTTTTCTATGCAATCAAGCACAAGCTGAGCCAAATCATGCTTTTGCGCCAAGGCAAATAAATCAGCCAGCATCTCTTCACTTAATTGCGACTTTACGCTATCATCGAGAGGCAAGCCTTGAACTTCTGTTTTGAGTATGTGTATAAGAAGCTGCGAGGTTTTCATATCTTCGTTAAGGCTTCCTTTCATAGAGGCATACTATCCTCTGATTTTTTTAAGTATCTGTTTAACGAATTTAGGCATGCGGTTAATAAGCTTAATTATAACCATGCGTGAACCAAAGCGCTTATTAAACCACTTTTCAACCCCTTCATATCCCTCATTGCGATATGCCGTCAAAACAGCATCTCGCATATCGCTTCTGCGACTGGGAGATGAAAGCTGCTCATTTTCTTTTGACGCTTTTTCAAAATCGGACTTCGCAAGCTTTAAACCGGTACCGTAAGCTCCAATCGCTTTTTGACCTTTCTCGGTATTTACGAGTACGCATGAGATACCCTTTTTTATATCAAAATCACTCAGGTATTCCGGATGCATACGTTCGACTCCCCAATAGTCGCCAATCGTAATGTCACCCGAACGGGCCTTAGTAGCATATTTACAGCTGTAACAGCTTTCGCGACATGTAGTACACGTCAGAAAAAGATAATAGTAAGATGACTCTCTGGAATAAAACTTCTTTGATTTTAACTTGCCGTTCTTTGTTTTAAGATCTACGCGTCCCACGTATTCCCAACCCTTAGTTTTATCGCGGAAAACAAAATCGGTAATTTCCCCGCCCAATTTCTTTTCAAGGGTAGCAATATAATCGCTGAAAAAGTCGCCTGATGGTACACCGTGGCAAATGATATCAATAGTAATCAGATTTTCATATTCCTTGCCCAAAAAGGCTTTTAATCCTGCAACCTGACAGGGTGTTCCCGAAAAAAGGATCTGCCTGCCCGAAGGAAGAAGCGATTTTATCTCGGAATATGTATTACCGAGATCGCTCTGCACGTATTTTGAGCCTTGAAGCAAGACAAGCTCGTCCAAGCTGTCGATACCTATATGAAGAGCCTTAAGTCCACTTTCGGTCTTGCGCATGACAGAGCCGTAAACTCTGCCGCCTGCTTCTAAAACACCCTTTGCAATGCTTGCAAAAGCTCCGCCGGATGCAGATTTTAAAATATCGGTATTCTGCGTTGCGGCAACATAAGCTTGCAAAGGCTCATTTAAAAGGCCGTCGGTATTATAGGCGCAAACTTTTTTGCATAGTCCACAGCTTACACACTTATCCTCATCTATCTGCGGATATGCAAAGCCATCAGCATTTTTTACTATTGCAATGGCGTTTTTGGGACAAACATTCATACAACCGCCGCAACCGCAGCAGTTTTTTTCATCGGTATACAAAACTACATTGCTCACGAAATAACATTCCTTTCATGTGAATCCTTACGTTTTATCATAAATTTTGCTTTTTTAATAAGCTCTTTCATGGTTTCAAAATTAATTACAACTAAAACTATAAATGCTGCTGCAGCAACCACAGTCGCCCAAACAGTATTAAGTGCAACCGCCACTGTCATTAAGCAAAGCAGCAACAGCATAGCGATATTTTTAACACTTACAAGGCGTATGCTTTGATATTTTTTTGTATCGAACCAACGGTAAATAAGTATTACAAAATAAGAGATACATGCGGCAAGGGTGGCTCCCGACGCGCCCATAATGGGAATAAAAACAAAGTTCAGAATAACATTCATCACAGCTCCCACCAAGCTCGACAGCATATTACCTACCATATCTTTTTTGACGTAATAAACCGTTCCTACAAAAGTGCTCAATCCCATAAATACAAAGCCGAAAAGCAGATAAAGACTGGGTTGCCACGCGGTATAATACTCGGACTCAAACAAAAGCCCTGTCAACGGTCGAATAACAAGTATGAGTGCCGCCGCAATAAGTACCGAGCTACCTGCAAAGCGCGCAAAGGAACGATTTGTAAAATCATCGCGATCAGAGCTTTCATCCTCCTTTATAGCGGAATACTTCCACGCCTGCATGAGGATGGTATTTATCATTGTAAGAAGTGAGGGGAGCTTATAGCCAACAGCTAAAATGCCGTTTTCGGCTGTCCCACACATAGCCGTTACCATAACGCGGTCAGATGAGTTAATAACCCACCATAAAAGCGATGTGGGGATAACGGCAAGGGAAAATTTCATCATTTCTTTAGCGAGGGGTTTATCAATGGTGAAATATTTAATATGTTTATACACCTTGCCTGCAAAGAAAGCAAAGAGTACCGCCACAACCTCAGCTAAAATATAGGCCGTTAGATATCCTTCGATGCCCTTTTTAAATACGACCAAAAACAGGATATTAAATACGGCAATAAGAAAGGTATTAAGTAAATTGCAGGAAACATAAAGTCCAAGCTGCTCCTTACCGCGTAAAAAGCCCGTAATAACACTCTTTGCCGCACAAAAAACCACATAAAGATAAATATATACCGAATAATCTGATAAAAGCGGAAAAACCGACATTACAGGAAAAATCAACAGAGATATTACACTGCCAAAAAGTATGGCCGTAGCACCTATACTGAAGATTTTATTAATGTCGGCATTTTTATCTAAGGCGTAGCGCATTATGGCTTCACCGATATTAAACATTACAAGGGGCACAATTACGATGCATATGGTAAAAATAAGGTCTACCGTACCGTACTGTTCCGCCGATAAGACATATGTATAAAAGGGAACCAGGAAGAAATTAATCAGCTTTGTTCCCATTTCTCCTATCGCAAAAATTGCAGTGTTTTTGATAAAATAATTTGATCTGTTTTTCATCTTACGCGCGTCAGCTTCTTTAATAAATTATAATTTATGCGAACCACCACATAGCGGATCATATTTTTGACAGAAACAGAGTTTTTGCGAAGAATAGCATAATCCAATACACCGTTTTCTATTGCCTCTGCCTTAGATATTTTTGAAAGTGCCTGATAGTGGATCGTGGCGGAATGATTGCACAAAACGTGCTGCAGCTTCTTGTCTTCAATGTCTGCATATATTTTTTCAAGACTTTTTACTATTTCAAGTACGGATACGGCATTTTTAATCTGATTTTTGCCCGTTGTAATAGAGCCGGTACGAATAAAATAAAAGTAGAAACGCATGTGACATTCTACAACTTTTTTCGCCTTGAGCATAACAAGGGGCGTAAAGAGCTCATCCTCATGAAGCAAGCCTTTTTCAAAGGTAAATGCATTGTCAGTAAGAAATTCCCTGCGGTAAAGCTTAAGCCATACAGGAGTTCTGTATTCCTTTGCCGGTATAGAATTTTTTAAATATGTAGAGCCGTCAATAACGGTAAATTCAGAAATAGGTGCTTCTGTATTAATTTTATCGTATTCACATTCTTTCCCCTCTAATACAACAAAGGGTGCACCGCCTATCACCATATCCACATCAGCGCATCTTTGCAAAACATCAACAAGCCTTTCCAATGCATCAAAAGTAATGCAGTCATCGGAATCCACAAAAAGTATGTATTCGCCTGTTGCTTTGGATAACCCAAAATTACGCGCATCCGAAAGCCCGCCGTTTTCTTTGTGAAAAACCGTAACAGCATTAAACTCTTGAGCATATTTATCGCAAAGCGCGCCTGATGAGTCTTTGCTTCCGTCGTCAACGAGAATAACCTCAAAATTTGTATAGGTCTGATTTATCAAACTTTTCATACAGCGATCAAGGTATTTTTCTACATTGTATACGGGAACAATGACGCTTATTTTTGGTTGCATTATAAATCCGTCCTTTTTATAAGGTGTAGGGTAATATGCCGTGTCCGTCCTGTACAAACATATAGCAGCCGTAACAAAACATGGCACAATAAAAAAGTGAATATACCGCTATTATACATATCTTTTGTTTGTTTGCGCTTATGGGTACTGTTGCTCTAAATATGTAGCATAAATATTCTATTACATAGGGAATAATTATACAAAAAGAAAATCTGAAATAACTGTTAATTCTGGTGACCATCCACATCTTAGATGTCATAATCATACAGAAAATACTGATTGTGAACAACAGCAAAAATAAATTTTTTACATTTGTATGAGAGGTAAAACTGATTTTTTTATTCATGCTCGAAATACAAATCAAGCGTTCACGACGATTATACAGCACCGTTACTACGGCGCAGAAGCTGAAGAAAATTATCCAGAGTAAATCCAATTTTGTGCTTTTGACATATTCCTCTGTCAGCAATAGATCTTCATATCTCGGAAAAACTGCAATAAATATATTAAGTATGTTTTCAAATTGACTGATCGCAAATATCATCAATATACCGATAGCAGTTATTGCCTTTTTACTAATTCGTACTCTCTTAAATGCAAAAACAGCAAAAAGTGCAAAGAAAATTGCCGTTCGATGAATGCTTGCGGCAAGTATAACCGTAAGTAAAAATTTTATCGGCTTCTTTTTAAATATAAAGCCTAACCCTAAAAGCACTATCGCAAGCGCCATATATTGGCGCATAATATTAAAAATACCGGCATAAAACCAAACTATAAATACAAATGTAGACATTACCACATCTTCGGAATATCTGTATACCGTTACTGCTATTGCAGTGCAAATAAGTGCTTCCGAGATAAGCATAAATGCCGTGGGACTGTGAAAAATCCTGCTTATGAGATAAATATAAAGGATAAATCCGCTCTCATAATGGCCGCTTGACGTAGTCTGTAAGCCTTCATCACGTACCGCGCAGAATATTTCGAAATAATTAGCGGTATCCAATCCCACCGATATGCCTCTTAATCCGCTGAGTAACGCCATTAAGGTGAACATGACCGAAACATAAATCAGCCGTTGCCTTTTATCTGTGTTTACTTGTTTAAGTATTATACCTAAGGCAAGCGATAAAACCATTAAAAGTACAAGCCAAATCATATCTAAAATCTTCCTGCAAGAGAAATGAAGCCGTAAAACAACCCGGCATTTAAAAGGTATATCCTTGAAGTAATACGTACTTTAACATCAGGACAGTTTTTGATTAAAAATTTCATTGCCGCCTTAACATCAAATTCCGTGCCGAGTCTGTCGAACAAATCGCGGCGACGTCCGACTGAAAAAGTCTTTGCGTAGGACCAAAGATATCGTGCAGAGGTATACGTATAATATTCCTCTGCAAATTCACAGCCGCAATCATCCATGACCTTTTTAATGCGCTCTATGCTTGCATATGAATCTACTCTGTTCCATTCTACCCTGTGAACAGCAGAGCCCGGATTGTTATAATACCAATACAGGCATTTGCTTATAAGACAGGCAGTTTTGCAGTGAGAAAGATATTTCCACAAGAATTCAAGATCTTCACCTGTTTTTAAACCTACCGGAAAACAAAGCTCAAATTCTTCTATCTTGCTTTTTCTGTAAATAAAATTATAAAAGTTAATTCTGAATTTTTCGTACATAAGTGTACTCATAAACTCAGATTGATTTTTAACCTGGGTTTGACCTGTTCCCACATCTGCACCGCTGTTTACGGTATCAAGGCTTCTGCTTAAATAACAAAAGGCAGTGTCCGTACCCTCTTGCTCCATTCCTTCTACCAAAAGCTTAACAAAGTCAGGATTGACTGTATCGTCAGCGTCAATAAAAGCAATATATTCTCCTGTGGCATTTGCAATACCGGTATTTCTTGCTACACTGACTCCACCGTTTTGCTGATTTATTCCTACGACCTCAAAGCGGCTGTTCTTTTTAATTTCATCAATAAGCTCGGCAGTGCCGTCAGAAGAGCCGTCATTTACGAGCACAAGCTCAATATCGGAATATGTTTGCTTTTCTATGGAATCAACTGTTCGTTGAAGAGTTTTTTCGCAGTTATAGCAAGGAACGATAATGCTGACTTTCACTATTCTCATGCCCTTTACAAGTTATTTTTTAAATATTCCGCTGTCTTTTCACGTTGCGCCTTGATAATCTCCTCAACGGCACCGTAATCTATGTCGCTGTAAATCTTAGCTTCAATATCCGTGGGTGAAAACGCCGCACGGTCGGTAAGATTTAATCTTTTAAGTAAATCTATAAGTTTTTCGTAGTTACCGTAAATCTTGCCGTTACCGCGACGAATAAAGGTTACAAATTTGCGGTGATTTATAACGGAAAATATTGTTCCATGGAAGGTATCAGTAATAACATAGTCGGCATTTTTTATGTAACTTAAAATTTCAAAGGGTGTGCCGTCTACATATCTGTCACAAAAGCCTTGATACCCTCCGATAGATATCAGCGGCTTATTTTCTTTATCGGCAAATGCGCGGATGGCTTCCATTTCTTCTTTCGAAAGCCTATTGCGATATGCATAAACCACAATATAGCCTGTATCCTTTACCTGAGGTAAATTCTCTTTTGAGAAATCATACATCAAAACAGGGTCTAAATTAAAACTGACTTCTTTTTGTGTCAATTCTTTTACTATATTACCTGAATTCTCATCTCTTACCGAAATAGCGTCAAAATCAGATAAAAGCGCGGCTACTTCTGCGGTTTTTCCGGCAAGCTCAAGATTTTCAATATTGGTGTTGCCAAAAGATGCGGCATAGGATATAAGCTTTTTCGACTTGCGGTTTTTACCGAATAACTCAGGTGCAAAGCCCACATTGGGGTTTAACTGAAGGCAGTTGAACACTTCATCACTGCCTATAACAAGTGTATCTACCTCGGTGTTATACTGCTGCTTTTTACTAATTCTCAAAACCGGCAAAAACTCATGTCTGTATCTTTTTTGAAAACCCAATGAGCGTTTTTGCTCCTCTGTTGCAAAAAACAGAAGCCCCGACATCTCTGCCGCAAAATGCATTATCTTTTCGCGAAGAACAAGCATTCTGTATTTATTCATATCTGCGCCCGGAGTCGCCGGTTTACCGGCCTTATAATCAACAAAAACAACCTCGTGGCCTTGTTCCTCAATCATCTTTTTAAGTCCGTATGCCTGCAAAAACGAACCGTAATTACAAACACGCTGCATAGACATAATTCCGATTTTCATTAATGCTATCGTACCTTTCTCACTTCAGGTCGCCTGTTTCTTCAAATTCACGTCCTGTAATGCTCTGTTCTAAAATTTTGGCATCTACCAAGGTTCTGTACCATCTGTGATACATATAATGATAAACAAAGCCTTCCTTGCCGTCTAAAAATCCTAATTTAAAGATATAATTATAAATAAACAAAAGCCAGCATCTGAAAAACAGCGGGAAGCGATAGTACATACCAAATTTCTTTTTACGTGTTGCGGAAATCGTAGCATCTTTTTCGGTGATATCGGCAGATTTGCCTTCCTTGAATTCGTAGTAATCCTGCATTTCACGTGTTGCATACCAATTCATTTTGTTTATCCAATGGGTCATATCCTTGAAATCATAGTGAATGAAACGATTTTTAGCATAAACCGATGTTCCCGAGGAAAGAACGGTATGCTCGTCCATCTTTCTGTCCTCAATACGGCCGATACCCGTTTTAAAAAGCATAAGCTTGCGTTTGTTGGGGCAACCGTATTTTATTTTTCTGCCCATGAAATAAAGCCACGCTTCCATGGTAATACCGTTAACATCGTCATTTTCGTGCTCGGCGGTCAATTTTTCAAGCTCTGCGCAGAGTTCCGGAGTAAGGCGCTCATCCGCATCCAGTCGGAATGTCCATTTTGTTGTAATGTTGGTATTATCGAGACCCCAATTAAACTGTCTGGCATAGTTTTCAAATTTATGCACAAAAACCTCGGCGCCCAAGCCTTCTGCAAGTTCAACCGTTCTATCGGTGCTGCCGCTGTCGACTACGACCGCGCGTTTTGCAAAGCCTTCCAATGATTTTAAGCAATCAACAATATTAATCTCTTCGTTTTTAGTCAATATTACGACTGTTACATCAATCATCGCGGTAAACCGCCTTTCTTTATACTGCTTTTTCAGTTCTATCTATAGACTCTTCAAGAGAAATCCCATTATAATCAACTTCATAGCGGCTTAAGCTCATATCATAGCTCAAACTGCCGAATGCCTTATTTACAAGCCCTGTAACATGGCTTAATATCTTTAATGCCCATGTAAAGCCCTTTATCAGACGTACATTTTTACCGTGTGCATGCGCTATCATCTGCACAAGCTCTGATGTGTTGGAATATTCTTTATTCTGCGGCCAAAAAATTCCGCTTTCGCTGTTTTCCACCATAAGCCGCACAAATTCACACAAATTCTCAATATAAAGCATTGAACGTTCATTATCAACAAAAGGAAATATGGGCAACTTTCGCGCCATTTTGGAAAGAACGGGATAATTACCCTTACTGTCCCTGCCGTAAATCATAGGAGGACGCAAAACAACAACCTTAAATGTGTCGCAATTGAGTGGTAATATACCGTTTTCCGCCTGTACCTTACTATCGCCGTAGCAATTGGCAGGAGCTGTAGGGGTCTCACGCGTTATGCGTTTTTTCTTACCGATAGGCGCACTGTCACCGTAAACTATGGCAGAACTCATAAAAATGAATTGGCTTACTCCTTCGGCCTTAGCTTTTTTGGCTGTTTCTACAGTAAGATCCGTATTAACTGCATAATAGAGCTTCTCCTTTTCGGGGCTTATCTTGCCGTTATCCGAATGAGCAATGCCTGCAACATGATAAACGGCATCGTATTCCGCAAAGCTTTTTTTACGCCATGTGCCGTCAATCATATCAACGGTATCTATTTCATATCCGTCAAACTGCTTCATATAGGCTTCAAAGGAAGTGCCTATATAACTGTTTGCGCCTGTAATAAGGATTTTTTTCATTTATACCGTTGCCTCGTCTTCCTTTTCTTCCTCGCGGCGATTAAGCTCGCCGGTTCCTCCTTCGACAACTCCGTCACGCTTTAAAACAGAGGCAACAGTACCGAAAAAGCATTTACAGTCGAAAAGGAAGCTCATCTTCTCTACATATTCACCGTCAAGCTTTGCCTTAACAGGAATTTCGAGCTCATCTCTACCGTTGATTTGCGCCCAACCGGTAAGTCCCGGCTTTATGTCGTTGGCGCCGTATTTGTCACGCTCTTCAATAAGGTCATATTGATTCCAGAGAGCAGGACGGGGACCGATAATGCTCATTTTGCCTGAAGCAATATTAAAAAGCTGAGGAAGCTCATCAAGAGAAGTCTTTCTCATAAGCTTCTGCCACTTTGAAAGCATATCCTCTGCCTTAAATTCATGGGTAGGCGTATCATGAGGAACCTCGATGGGCATTGAACGGAATTTTATGATATTAAAATGCTCCTTATGTAAGCCAACTCGCTTTTGTTTAAAGAAAACGGGACCGGGAGAATCAATTTTGATAATTATTGCAACAATGAACATTGGAAGCGCCAAAATAATTATTCCTAAAACAGATAATACTAAATCTATTACTCTTTTAAAAAAATGCTTATACATAAATTACGACAGTCCTTTCTCATAACTGAAAATGCGATATTTCTGCCATTTATACGGAACCCAACAGCACAATTTTATAAAAAATCGTACTCTGCTCCAACATATAAACAATCTCATTGAATTATAGCAGAAATTGATAGTACAGTCAACCCTTTAATGCGGTAATGTTTTACTTTTATGTAGTTAATAGAAAGACTTTGTAGTAGTACAACCTGATTTTGTGCATATTGATAATCGTATTATATTTTTATTGCAGTAAATATGAACAGATATACTTTTATATGGATTTTCTGTGCTTACTCTACGAAAAGACAACATCTGAAATATCTTGGTTTTAGTGAAATCGTTCACTACTCTCGCGATTAAACTAAATCCACCCTTCCGCCATCGCGGCGGATTTCATCTCTGCAGGAGATTTCATCATCGCAAATGATTTCACCCATCCGTCAGGGTGGATTTAGTTGAAAAAAACGACGTGTCGGAACACGTCGTTTTTTCTGGTGGACACGCTCGGGCTCGAACCGAGGACCTCCTGCGTGTGAAGCAGGCGCTCTGACCGGCTGAGCTACGCCTCCTTGTTTGTGTATACATTATACTTCCGCGTTATCGTTTTGTCAAGCATCATCTACAAAACAAACCGTATAATTCCCTGTAATTATACGGTTTGTTTTTCATCATACTGAGGTAAACTTCGCCAAAAAATAACAACAAAGGGAATAGTAGCAAAAAAGGATATAATATCAGCAACAGTCTGAGCAATCATAACACCCGTCAATCCGAAAAAATACGCAAGAATATAGATGGTAGGTATAAAAACAATACCGCTTCTCATCATTGAAAGTACCGTGGCAAAGCCGTTTTTACCAACCCCTTGGAAAAGCATATTCGAACATATCGTCAGTGGGAGGAAAAAGAGTGAAAACAGCTGTACCCTAAGAGCAAAAGTACCTAATTCTATAACAAGTGGGTCATCGCGAAAAAATCCCACAAGCTGAGAAGAAGCTATAAATCCGATAATTGCAAATGTTGAAAGGCATATTTCTCCTATTAAAAAAGTTACCCAATACGCCTTTTTAACACGAAGGTATTTTTTTGCGCCGTAATTAAAGGAGCATACAGGCTGAAAGCCCTGACCGACGCCCAAACCTACGGCGAAAACGAAGAAGCAAATACGGTTGACAATAGACATTGCCGCAACAGCCGCATCTTCATTGCCGATAGCCGCACCGCAAACTGCCGCAAGGCGGTTGAGAACTATAGTGGAAAGGCTTGTAAGTCCTTGACGGATAAAGCTGGGAAAACCTGTTTTTACAATGTTTAACGTATCTTTGAAATCTCGGGAAATCAATTTAATCGAAATTCGGCTTTGAGTACGTCCGCTTACATAGAGGAAAAGAAGTATACCGAAGCTTATAAGCTGAGATACCGCAGTGGAAATACCTGCACCTAAAATACCTAAATCAAAAACCTTCATCAAAAGCCAATCGCCGAAAATATTAATGACAGCACCTGCAACAAGTCCGACCATACCGTAAGCCGCCTTGCCCTCAAAACGGATTATATTATTCATAACAAAGCTTGTTGCCATAAACGGTGCGGAGATAAGTATGCATTGAGCATAAGTTCGCGCATATGGTAAAATTGTATCGGTACTGCCCAAAAGATACATAAGAGGGTCAACAAATATGAGTCCCAAAACAGTGATGAGCATTCCTGTAAACAGTGCCCAGAAGAAGCTTGTAGAGGCAATGCGTGACGCAGTATCACCGTCACCTGCACCTAATTTTCTTGAAATTATACTGCCTGCGCCGTGACCGAACATAAAACCAAACGCCTGAATGACCGACATAAGACCTAAAACGATGCCTACCGCCCCTGATGCCGAAGTATTGATCTCACCGATAAAATATGTATCTACCATATTATAGATATTGGTGACAAGCATACTGATGGTAGTAGGTATCCCAAGGGAAATAACAAGCTTTGTAACGGGTGTTTCGGTCATACGTATATATGTAAGCTCTGCGTTATTAGTCTGCGCCATACGCAATATGCACTTCCTTTATGCAAAATTGTTTACTCTTATCTGCTCTGTCCCGTCGCCTATCTGACAGTTTTTGCTGATTTCCTTTGACAGAAGTTCAAGTTCAGCGAAAGAATTCAGTTCTCCTGCTTTTCTGCGGTACAGCGCCGCCCCTCTAAGCCCTTTGGTATACCAGCCTGCGTGCTTTCGCGCCTCTTTCATGCCAATATTTTCGCCCTTAAGCTCGCAAAGTCTGCGAATGTGACGCAACATTATATCCATTCTTTCCTCCACAGAGGGTAAAGAAATCATTTTGCCGCTGTTTAAATATTCATTTATCTGCGAAAAAATATACGGTCTGCCAAGAGCTCCTCTGCCTATCATAACAAGGTCACAGCCCGTTTGCTTTATCATGTTTTCGGCATCCTCAGGCGTAAAAATATCGCCGTTGCCGATAACGGGAATGCTGACTGCTTCTTTAACCTTGCGGATAATATCTACATCGACAGGCGGTGCGTACATCTGCTCGCGCGTTCTGCCGTGTACCGTCACAGCAGCCGCTCCCGATGCCTCAGCGATCTTTGCCACCTCTACGGCCGTTACATGCTCCTTATCAAAGCCTGCTCTGATTTTGACTGTGACGGGTATATCCTTGCAAGCGCTTACAGCCGCTGCAACTAGCTCTCCCACAAGGGATGGATTTTTCATAAGTGCACTACCGCAACCGTTGCCTGCAATCTTAGGTGCTGGGCAACCGCAGTTTATGTCCACAAAATCGGGTTTTTGCAATATAACCAATTGGGCGGCTTTTTCAATAAATTCCGCTTCGTTGCCAAAAATCTGCGCGCCGAAAGGACGTTCACATTGACCGCAGGTAATAAGCTCAAGAGATTTCCTATCCCCCAAAACCAGCCCCTTTGCGCTTGCCATTTCACTGACTGTTCCTACCGCTCCGAAAGACATACACATCTCCCTGAATGCGGCATCGGTAACCCCTGCCATTGGCGCTAAAACAGCTTTACCACCTGAAAAAATATCTAAAAATTTCAACTTTTTACCTCATTTACATTCATACCATGATTTTCCAATCTGCACATCTGCAATAAGCGGAACACTCATTTTAAATGCATTTTCCATTTCTCGGCGCAAAATCTCCGCCGCTTTTTCTGCTTCATTCTCAGGTGCTTCGACTATAAGCTCATCGTGTACCTGCAAAATGAGCCGCGACTTCATGTTTTCCTTTTTAAGTGCATCGGAAACCTTTATCATGGCAATTTTAATTATATCTGCCGCCGCACCTTGAATCGGCATATTACGTGCTACTCTTTCACCGAAGGAGCGAGTATTAAAATTACTTGCAGAAAGCTCGGGTAATAGACGCTTTCGACCTAAAACGGTAGTAACAAATCCATCCTCTTTTGCCTTTGCAATGGTCTTTTCCATGTATTCCTTAACCCCTGAATAGGTTTTGAGATAGCTGTTTATATACATCTCTGCCTGTTTTCTTGAAGTATGGATGTCTTTTGCCAAAGAAAAAGCCGAAATACCGTAAACTATTCCGAAATTGACCGCCTTTGCTGCTGAACGCATTTCCTTGGTTACCATGTCGACGGGAAGTCCCATTACCTGTGCCGCGGTAATGGTATGGATATCCTCGCCGCTTAAAAATGCTTCACGCATTGCCGTATCTCCGGAAATATGTGCAAGAACTCTCAGTTCAATCTGCGAATAGTCAGCATCGACTAAAACACATCCCTCTTCGGGAACGAAAAAGCGGCGAAGCTCCCTGCCCAAGGGCGTTCTTACAGGAATATTCTGCAAGTTAGGTTCAGTTGAGGAAAGTCTGCCTGTCCGAGTTTCTGTTTGATTAAAGCTGGAACGGAGTCTGCCGTCAGAGTCAATTTTGGGTAAAAGGCCGTCACAGTAGGTTGATTTCAGCTTTGCAAGCTGACGATAGGATAGTATCAGCGATACTATGGGGTGCGCGTCCTTTAATTCCTCCAAGACCGCGGCATCGGTAGAATAGCCCTTTGCGGTTTTCTTTTTGGCCGGAAGCCCTAATTTTACAAATAAAACCTCGCCTAACTGCTTGGGAGAATTGATATTAAACTCTTCCCCTGCAAGGACATATATTTCGCCCTCCATTTTATTAAGCTCATCTTTTAAATTATCACCAAAGGAAGAAAGTCCCTCTTTATCCACCTTAAATCCGTCTGCTTCCATCTGTGCAAGAACCTTTGCAAGCGGAATCTCTATATCGTGAATTAGCGAAAGCTGAGCATTTTCTTCAATTTTCTTAAGCAAAACAGTACAAAGCTCAGGCATAGCCGCTGCAGAACAAGCCGCTGCGCTTTCTCCCTCAAAGCTCTTTACTCCGTATTCGGCACAAAGTCTGTCTATATCATAGTTTGATGCTGAAGGATTAATTAGATATGCGGCTAAAACTACATCAAAAACCGTGTTAGCCGTATTTATGCCTGCTTTTTCTGCCGCCTTTGTATCAAAAGCAAACAATGGCTTATCTGCACACTGCATATTAAATTCAAAGGCCGACATCTGACGTACCTTACCATTTACCGCCACAAAAACGCTGTCTGCGTCAGTGGTAAAATATATCTTTTCAAGGTGAGTTACGTCTTCATCAGTCATAACTGCCTTTTCGCTCTGCACCGAGATTTTACCCTCTTCACCTATGATCCTCGGGATAAGCGAGAACATTTCAAGCCTTGTCAAAAGCTTGGTCATACCATCATTATCGACAGGGGATTTTTCATAGCAGGAAATATCGGTACAAATTGGGGCATCAGTCACGATTTCGGCAAGGGTACGGCTTAAATATGCATTTTCCTTTGATGCTTCAAGCTTTTTTCTCATACCGTCCTTGATAAAGCTATCATTTATATTTTCATAGACGCCGTCAAGGCTGCCGTATTTTGCAATAAGAGAAAGGGCTCCCTTTTCTCCGATACCTAAAATACCGGGGATATTATCCGAGGTGTCTCCCATAATGGATTTGACCTCGATTAATTGCTTGGGAGTAACACCGTACTGCTCAAAAATTGCATCTTCATCATAAATGACGGTTTCGGGCTTACCTCCCGAGGTTTTTGCAAGATACACCTTTACACTGCCTCTTGCAAGCTGAAGACTGTCGCGGTCTCCCGTTGCAATGATACAGTCATCACCTTTATCACGGCATGCTTTTGCGAGAGTACCTAAAATATCGTCAGCTTCAAAGCCTTCACATTCAACGCATTGCATGCCCCAAAGCTTAATCAGCTCCTTAATGAGCGGAAACTGACCTCTTAATTCCTCAGGCATTGCTTTTCTGCCTGCTTTATATCCATCATACATCTTGTGCCTAAAGGTAGGTGCGTGCAAGTCAAAGGCAACCGCAACGCCATCGGGAGAAATATCGGATAAAAGCTTTAGCATTATAGTTGAAAAGCCGTAAACGGCATTAGTAAAAAGTCCCTCCTTTGTTGTTAAGGGACGAACTCCGTAATATGCGCGGTTAATTATACTGTTGCCGTCAATGACCAAAAGCTTCATAAAATTACTCCTTTAGGTAATATTGTGCCAAGATTATACATATAGTAAAGGCATGGTAGCAAAAAATCTTAGTTAATTTATATTTTACCACATTTTCAATGCTTTTGTATAGCACTTTTTTGTTTTGAATATTTTTATTGATAAAAATATATTGATAAGCAGGAAGAAAACCCCGAACTGAAATAATCAATTCGGGGTTTTAGCTTATTAAGGTTTTTATTTATGCCTTTTTCTTTTTAAGAAGAAATACGATTATTACCGCGCCTGCAAGCAAGATAACTGCATCTGCGATAATCCAAGGCATTGCTGCAGGCTTTTCCTGCTGAGTATCGGTAGTATCATCTGCTTTTTCTGCCTCTTCTGCAGCAATAATATCAAGCTCCAGCTGAGAAGCTGTGCGCTCGTTATTAGACAGAAGCTGAAGGTCGTAAATCTCATAATTAAATATATAACCCTTTTTGGTGAAATTTACCTTAACGTATCTGCCGCTTGCAGAATCAAAGTAATGAGCATCGTAGCCGTTACCCTTACCGTCGGTTACAGTGGCTACAGTGGTGAAATTCTCACCGTCATCGGAAACCTGAACATTATATCCCGAAGCGTATGCCTGGAACCAGGATTCAATAACGATACCGTGTATCTCCTTTGTTTCGCCCAAATCGAAAAGAAGCCATGCTTTTTCACAATCATTTTCCTTAGGTTGCCAAAGCGTTGCGTCGCCTCGGTCATTTACATTTTCCGCGAGGGCTTTTTCGTGAGTATCTGAGGATGCCGTTACAGGACGGTAGAGAGCGACATTGTGGTCGCCTGCAACCATCTCACAGTTAATTTCCGAGCTTTCGGTAAGAGAAAGGCTGGTTGTATAACGTGCGTAATCCTCAGCGCGTACAGTAACATCATAATCACCGGCGGTGCCGTAACAATAAGCAATACCGTCGCTGTTTGCAACTGCATTGTAGGTATAGACAACACTGCCCGTTACCTTCTTATCAAACTGAACAACTGCGCAGGGCACAGTCTTTACGGTATAGGTATTATATCCGTTTGAAAGGCCGAAAACATTACGCGCAAATTCCATAGCGAGAGAATAGTATCCCTCGGGAGAATAGTGAACACCGTCAGTATAGAGATAATAACGGTCCTTAGACCAGCTATAGATATCCACAACACCGTCAACGCCCTCCAATTTGGTAAAGAGCTCACGCTGATGAGGAACTATTATTTCATTTACTTTATGCTCGACACCCACAAGATAGGGGGAGGTTGCAACTATGATTTTGGGGTTTGAAGGAAGAGCCTTGTAGGTATTAATTAAAGCCTGATAGTCGCTGTCGAAATATTCTTCGAAGCGCTTGAAAGCATATGCGCCCGAGTCATTGGTACCAAGCATGATGATTACTACATCGGGATTAAAATCAAGTCCCGGCTGATACATCTCACTTTTTGTATATGCGGCGCTGATATTGTCGCTGCTCATAAGTGTGGTTCCGCCGACACCAAAGTTGCCTACTTCATAACCGTCACCTAAAATATCCTGCAAATATGAGGGATATGCAGGGTGGGTGCGGTCATCAGTTCCGTGAGTAATACTGTCACCTACGCAGGCAACCTTGATTACTCTGTCGGTAGGTAAATCAAGATTAATCTGTGAAAGTGCCTCAAATTTAGCATCGGTTTCCTCTGTACCCGAAGCGGTACCTTCGGTGCTTGCAGTATTATCGGTATTTTCGGCACAGCCTACAAACATAGAGAGGCAAAGGCAGGCGGCAAGTGCTAAGCTTAATAATCTGCGTAATTTCATTACTGCTTACCTCCGTTCTTTTTAGTAGTAACCGCAACTGCTACAACTGCAATTACCGTTACTGCGGCAACGATAACAGTGCTGAGCATCCAAGGATTAATTCCACCGTTATTTTGATTGCCATCTGCTTCCGAAGAGGTCTCATCGGTATCGGATTTCTCAACGATAATATCTGCATCTGTTGCATTTGCATCAAGCTCTACGGGAGTTCCTGAAACAGTACCCGTTAAGGTAACATTTGCCGGAGTATTATTTGCACCGTAAAGAGTGATGGTTTCGGTAGTCTGACCGACGGCCAGGGTAACCGTTGCGCCGATTGAACGGACGATAGAGCTTGTTAACTGATCGGTAAAGATGCTGTACAGTGCAGCCTGACCGTCACCTGTATTATCCCACGCATCGGGGATATCGTTATTAAGAAGATACTGATATGCCCAAAGATTCATAACAGTAAATGCATATGCACTCTGCGAGAAGGTGGCGTTATATGTGCCGTCGCCGTTATCCGTAAGAGTCCATGTGGGTGCAATTTCAGCATAGGTCTCGGGCATGCCGCTGACGGAATTACGCGCTGAACGAGGCTGGCAGTTGTAAAGGCGCATAGCCTTGCGGTTATAGTCGTTGATATCCTCAAAGGAATAGGTCATACGAATAATATGCTCGCCTTTTTCATTCTGACCGGCATATGTTACTTCGTAAATATCGGCAGTTTCGGTAATTTCGTCAATCTTAGAATTAAGATGCTCGGCAATTTTCTGAACATCCTTAACATAAGGCGCATTTCCGGAAGCATCATCAAGAGGAATAAGAACATCGGATATTAACGTTCCTTTTCCTGAAGCATCGGTAATAGACATCTGCGAAGCTTCGCTTGCCGCGGTACAGCCTGTCATAGCAAAAACTACTGCTGTCAGAATTATCACCAAAGCAATACAGCAGGTGCGCTTGATTTTCATTTGAAAAATCATCCTTTCAAAATAATTTGTCGACTATATTAGTATAATGTTATATTTGTAAAAAGTCAACAGTTTTTGCATAATTAACCTAAAAAACAGAACGGCTTTTCCCGTGTGCCGATAAGACAGTAATTTGAAGAAATTACGAAATCGGCATCTGTCGAACAGGATTGGACAACAAAACGGACGACATTCAACTTCGGTTGG
>CAYRPK010000007.1:0-18436 GCA_964426175.1 uncultured Eubacteriales bacterium
AAGTGAGCTTTCAAAGCTTAATACGGATAAGGAGATTACTCCCTCGAAGGATTTATCAGAAGTTTTAAAAATTGCGCAGAATATAGAGAAGGAAAGTGACGGTAGTTTTTCTTGCCTTATGGGGGATATTTCTGATGCATGGGATTTTGAAAACGGAACTATCCCAGACATAACTCTCACGCAAAATAGTATAACGGTAACCGATGATTATGTAACTATTTCTGGCGGTTCAGTTGATTTGGGTGCTGTCGCAAAAGGATATGTTATAGATAAGATTGTAGAGGAATATAAAAATAACGGTGTAACCCGTGCTGTTGTTTCCTGCGGAAGTTCAGTAGGTATAATAGGCGAAGCTACTGTAGGCATACGTAATCCAGATGGAAATCAAAGCGACATTATAGGAAAAATAACGTTAACTGATTGCGCTGTTTCAACCTCAGGAGATTACGAAAAGTTTTTCATTCGGGACGGAGTACGATATCATCATATATTAGATCCAAAAACAGGATTTCCCGCAAATAACGGACTTAGGGCAGTTACAGTAATAGGAGAAAACGGAGCAATGGCAGATGCTCTTTCCACCGCTGCCTTTGTGTTGGGATATGAAAAGGGAAGCCTGCTTTTGGAAAGATTCGGATATGAGGGCATTTTTATAACCGAGGATAAAACGATTGTGACAACCCTTGATATAACCTTAACAGATGAAAATTATGAAATGGGAAAAAATTAAAAAATCAGATATTATTTTAACGGCTGTACTTTGCGTAATATCGTTTAGTGCGATACTTATTTTTAATTTAATACCTATATCAAATCCTACCTTGACTGTTTATTTGTCTGACGGTGTTGAGCAGAGCTATAAGCTCAGCGATATTGACGGACATAAGGACATAACCGTAAGTGAAGATGTGATAATTCGGCTTGAAAACGGCAGAGCTTGTTTTTTAAGCTCCGATTGTAACGATAGAACATGTGTCAATTACGGTTGGCTTGAAGATGTGGGTGACTATACCGCCTGTTTGCCGAAAGGTGTTGCCATTTGCATTACCGACGGCAAAGAAGGGGAGGTCGATGTAATTGTCTGATAAAACGCGTAAAGTAGCGGTTTTAGGACTTCTTTCGGCGGTGGCTCTTGCTTTGGCGGCGATTGAGAATATGCTACCCACTTCCGCAATTTTGCCTCCGGGAGTAAAATTGGGATTATCGAATATCGTAACGATGTTTACGGCATATTTTATGAGCTTTTCCGGTGCAGGAATAATTGTTGTAATAAAGGCAGGCTTTGCCTTTATTACAAGAGGCGCCGTAGCAGGAATATTAAGCCTTTCAGGTGGCGTAATAAGTGCTGTTGTTGTATGTTTCATTTTTAAATTCAAAAAAAAATATTTTAGTTTTATGGGTATCAGTATATTAGGAGCAGTTGCTCATAATATAACGCAAATTGCTGTTGTAACAGTAATAACAGGCAGTCCTGCATATTTCTATCTGCCGATTTTGGTATTATCAGCAGTAGCAACGGGTACATTAAATGCAATAATTCTTAAAGGCATATTCCCTTATATGAAAAGAATATTTCCGGAAAGGAAGAGACAAACCGTGGCAGTAAATGGAAAAGAGTTGAAACCCCGTTTCTATAGAGGCGGTGTATTTTTGCCTCATAGAAAAAATACGGCTGAAGTTCCTACTATGGATATGCCGACCCCAAAAAAAGTTACTCTTTTGATGAGTCAGCATATTGGCGCGCCTTGTATTCCTATGGTTAAGGTAGGAGATACCGTTAAGGTAGGACAAAAAATAGGTGACTGTGATAAGCCTGTATCTTCGCCTATTCATGCGAGCGTGTCTGGCAAGGTTACTGCAATAAAGTCCGTACGTACTGCCTCAGGAGCAATGACTCAAGCGGTAGAAATTGAATCTGACGGGGAAATGGCTGTTTGTGAAACAGTTATGCCACATGAGTGTAATACAAGAGAGGAATTTGTTTCTTTAGTTCGTGAATCGGGACTTGTAGGCCTTGGCGGTGCAGGCTTTCCAACGCACATCAAGCTTTCTCCTTCTGAAGATAAGACAATTGACACGCTCATAATAAACTGTGCAGAATGTGAGCCTTATATTACTGCTGACTACCGCGAATGTATCGAAAATTCGTGGGATGTGTTAAGCGGTGTTTATACAGTCAAAAAAATGTTGGGCATTGAAAGGGCGATAATTGCCGTTGAAGATAATAAACCGGAAGCAATACGTGTTTTACAAGAAATTGCCGACAGTGAGATAAATGACCCGACAGATAAGGTTCAGGTAATTAAGCTTAAATCAAAGTATCCTCAGGGTGCAGAAAAAACCTTGGTTTATGCGGTTACGGGCAGAAAAATTCCAACAGGGAAATTACCTGCCGATGTTGGAGTAATCGTGATGAATGTCACATCGGCAGCGTTTATCTCAAGATATTTAAAAACGGGTATGCCTTTGGTTTCAAAGCGCATTACCGTTGACGGCGGTGCAGTCAGTGAAGCAAAAAACATTCGTGTTCCTATTGGAACGAGCGTTAATGATATACTTGATTTCGTAGGGGTTAGTGAACCCAAGAAGATTTTGCTCGGAGGTCCGATGATGGGGCAGACAATAAGCGATATTGATACCCCTATCGTAAAAGGAACAAATGCGGTGCTTGCGTTTGACGAAAAAGAAGTGCGGAGCTTTTCTCCGACACCGTGTATCCGTTGCGGAAGATGTGTTGCGGCATGTCCTATGTCCTTAATGCCAACAAGCCTTGAAAGGCTTTATGAGGCAGGGGATATAAAAGGACTTGAGGAAAACGGACTTATGACCTGTATGGAATGTGGCTGTTGTGCATATTCCTGCCCTGCAAATCATAAGCTTGTTCAAAATTTGCGGCTGGCAAAGCAGCTTGTGAAATCTAAAATACAGTAAAGAGGTGGTAATAATGTCAGAAAAACTAATAGTATCGAGTTCACCTCATTTTCAAAGTAAGCGAACGACCAGAAGCATAATGCTCGATGTTATAATTGCGCTTTTTCCTACACTTCTTGCATCTATCGTGCTTTACGGCGGCCGTTCATTAGTGCTGACTGCTGTAACAGTGGCATCCTGTGTTCTTTTTGAATATCTGTTCAGAAAAATTTTGGGTAGAGATAATTCTACAGGGGATCTGTCTGCAATAGTAACAGGTATGCTTCTTGCCTTTAATTTGCCGCCAACCTTTCCTTATTGGATGGCTGTAATAGGTGCGGCAGTAGCTATTATTGTGGTAAAGGAATTTTTCGGCGGTTTAGGTCAGAATTTTGCTAATCCTGCAATAGTCGGAAGAATAGTTCTTATGCTTTCCTTTACATCACAGATGACTACATATTTTGATGCAAGTGCCGTAAATAACGGATTTGCAAGCGTGGCAGGAGTGGATGTTGTTGCAACGGCAACACCGATGGCACAAATGCAAGCAGGAGAGGTGCAGACCTCAATAACTGAGCTGCTTTTGGGACTCCACGGCGGTTGCTTAGGTGAGACCTGCGCCATTACTCTTATTTTAGGTGGCATTTACCTTGTGGTCAGACGTGTAATTTCGCCGACCATTCCTCTTTGCTATATAGGAACAGTCGGTTTGCTTTCACTTATTGCAGGTCAGGATGCAATATATATGATGCTGTCAGGCGGACTCTTGCTGGGCGCAATATTTATGGCGACTGACTATGTTACTTCGCCTGTAACAACTAAGGGTAAAATTATTTTTGCTGTTGGCTGTGGTATTATCACCTTCGTAATACGAAGCTTCGCCGCGAGTGTTGAGGGCGTATCCTTTGCCATACTCATTATGAATTTACTTGTTCCTCAGATTGATAAGCTTACTAAGAATAAGCCATTCGGAGGTGCTGACAATGTATAAAAATATGATTAAACCCGTATTAATCTTAACTGCAATTTGTATCGTTGTTTCGCTTTTGGTGGCATTAACAAATTACATTACGGCAGATGCGATTTTGAGGCAGGAAATAGAAACTGCTGAAGCTGCCAAAAAAGCAGTTTTACCGTATGCAGAGAGCTTTACTCAAATTGAAAGCAGTGACTTTACTGCTTTTACGGGATTTGACGAAGAGGGAGATGTCATCGGATATGCGATTACTACATCTGCCAAAGGCTACGGAGGTCAAGTCCAAATAATGACGGGGCTTGATATAAACGGTGTTGTTACGGGAGTAGAAATACTTTCTGAGGAAGAGACCGAAGGCCTGGGCAAAAATGCCAATAAAGAGGAATTCAGAAATCTCTTTATCGGTAAGCAGGTAGATAAATACAGTGTGGTTAAAATAAAAGCGCAGGATGAAGGCGACATTGTAGCAATAACAGGTGCAACTATTACGACAACTGCGGTAACAGCCGCGGTAAATGAAGCCAAAGTCGTATATGCGGAAATAACAAAAAATTAAGAGCGGAGGTAGAGAAGGTGTTTAAACATTTTACACGAGGACTTATTAAAGAAAATCCCGTTTTAAGACTTGTTCTCGGCACTTGTCCCACTCTTGCCGTAACCACTACTCTCTTAGGCGGTTTTGGTATGGGCATAGCCGCAACTTTAGTTTTGGTATGCTCAAATTTGGTTATATCTCTTTTTCGCAATATCATACCCGATAAGGTAAGAATTCCTGCGTACATAACTATAATAGCAGGCTTTGTTACGATAGTTCAGTTTTTAGTAAAAGCTTATGCCCCTGCCATAGATGATGCGTTGGGTATATACCTGCCTCTTATTGTCGTTAACTGCATTATCCTGGGACGCGCCGAAATGTTTGCGTCGAAGCACTCTGTTTTGCCGAGTATTCTTGACGGACTTGGTATGGGTGTTGGTTTTACGGCGGCACTCGTTTTGATGGGCGGCATAAGAGAGCTTTTGGGCTCAGGAACGCTTTTCGGTGTAGCAATAACTTCGAATTTTATAGAGCCAATGACTGTGTTTATTTTACCTGCAGGTGGTTTTTTTGTCTTCGGCATGCTTATAGCAGCAGCCAACGCCTTAACCCGTGACAAATCCAAAATAAAGCAAGAATTTTCCTGTATGGGCTGTGAAGGCTGTCCTTCGGCTGAAAATTGCAGTGCAAAGGAGGCTGAAGCTTAATGGAATATGCGGTAAAACTTATTGCAATAGTAGTTTCAGCGGCGTTAGTCGATAACTTCGTTCTTGCAAAATTTATGGGTATTTGCCCCTTCCTCGGCGTATCCAAGAAGTTTAATACCGCCTTCGGTATGAGCATGGCGGTAACGGCGGTAATGCTTCTTGCAACTATGTTTACCTGGCCTATTCAACATTATATCCTAAATCCGTTTGGTTTAGGATATATGCAGACCATAGTATTTATACTTGTAATTGCAGGACTGGTTCAGCTTCTTGAGATGCTATTGAAAAAATATATACCCAAGCTTTACAAGTCCCTCGGTATATTCTTACCCTTGATTACCACAAACTGTGCCGTTTTGGGTGTTACAATACTCAATATTGATGAGGGCTACGGCTTTGTTGAGTCTTTATGCAATGCTCTCGGCGGTGGTATCGGCTTTATGATAGCACTTATTATTTTCTCAGGTGTTCGCGAAAGAATTAACCGTAACGATATTCCTGAATTTTTAAAAGGTTTGCCCATAACCTTAGTGGCGGCTTCTATCGCATCTATATCATTTATGGGCTTTGCAGGACTTTTCGGATAACAGGAGGGGGATATAAGTGGGAGGAATATTGACTGCTGTTTTAACAGTAGGTGCAGTAGGTCTGTTTTTCGGTATTATCCTCGTAATAGCGGCGAAATTCTTTGATGTTGCGGAGGATGAAACAGCAAGTAAAATTTCCGAAGTGCTTCCGGGCGCTAATTGCGGCGGATGCGGCTATTCGGGCTGTTCAAGCTATGCAAAGTCGATTGCAAATAAAGAAGCGCCGGCAAATCTTTGTCCGGTGGGAGGCGCTGAAGTAACACAGAAAATCGCCGACATATTAGGTGAAACGGTAGAAGCAAAAGAACCAACCGTAGCTTGTGTTTTATGCAGAGGCACCTGTGATACTACTGAAAAACGCCACGAATATGTAGGCATTACTACGTGCAAAGGTGCCAATATGCTCTATTCAGGAGACGGCAACTGCGCTTACGGATGCCTTGGCTACGGAGATTGCGCGAAGGTTTGTGTTTTTAATGCAATTAAAATTATTGATGGTGTTGCGCGTGTTAATAGAACTGCTTGCCACGGTTGCAGTACCTGCGTTGCAACCTGTCCAAAGGGGATAATCAAGCTTATTCCCACTTACAGCAAGACTGCTGTGCTGTGCTCAAGTAAGGATAAGGGTGGAGATACCCGCAAGGCCTGCAAGGGTGGATGTATTGCATGTAAAAAATGCGAAAAGGAATGTGCATTTGGTGCTATTACGGTTATTGATAATCATGCAGTAATTGATTACTCAAAATGTAATAATTGCGGTCATTGTGCCATAGTATGCCCCACGGGTGTTATATACGGAAAAAAGGAATAAAAATATGAATGAAGATATTATAAAGGAAGAAACAGAAAACACTCAGAAAAAAGAATTCAAGCCGCCTGTTTCAACAAAGGCAGCGGGCTGGCTTCTTTTGGCGCTTATAATAATTGCCGCATGCTCATGGGGATACTCATATGCTACAAATGTTGATGTATATGCCGGTACGGATACCTCATATACTCAGTGGCTTATCATGCAGCCTATTGCGGGCGGAGGATGTATAGGAGAAGACGCACCCTATTCATCCTTGGAAGCAATTGGCAGAGCAATAGATTATAGTTATATAGTTAAATTGCCTGTTAAGCTTATAGATGGTGAGGTTGTTATTGCAAGTGACAGCCCTTATGCTTTGGAAACAGCACTAGAGAGAGTAAACGGAAAAACGGGAGTTATTCTTGATATTAAAGCTGAAGACGGAAACGGCGCCGAGCTTTCGCAAAAGATTTATGAAATCATTGAGCAGTATGAGGGAAATCTTGCAGTCCAATCATCAGATTTGGAAGCATTAAGCTGGTTTAAGGATAATGCGGATAATGTTATCAGAGGACTTTCTACAGGCAGTCTTGAGGATACTGATTTAAGTGACTTTGAAAAGCTTTTGCACAGAAATATGCTGCTTAATTACAAGGCTTTGCCATATTATATTGCTTGTGATGATGAGTATTTACCTAATACTATTATTTCCGATGTAAATAATGACGCATATGTCATTGCACAGGATATTGACAATCTTGAAGCGGCGAAAAATGCTACTGAGTACAGTGATAATATTTGCATAGAAGGCTTCTCGCTTTATTAACTTGACAAAAAGATAAACTTGGGATATAGTAAGAATAACATATATTGAAAGGAAGAAACTAAAATGACGGATGAAGTTTTTAAGGCAGATTCAGGCCGTTACGACGGCAGAATGGGGTATCGCCGTTGCGGTAAAAGTGGTATTAAATTACCTCTTGTTTCCCTTGGCATTTGGCAGAATTTTGGTGCTGCATCGGGCAAATTTGAGGATCAGCGTGCAGTAATTTTAAGAGCCTTTGATTTGGGCGTTACCCATATTGATATGGCAAATAACTACGGACCTCCTTACGGTACAGCGGAGGAAACCTTCGGAAAGGTTTTTGCAAAGGATTTAAAGCCTTATCGCAATGAACTTATTCTTTCCTCAAAAGCAGGCTTTGATATGTGGCCCGGTCCCTACGGTGACCACGGCAGTAAGAAATATCTTATTGCAAGTATTGATGAAAGCTTAAAAAGAACGGGACTTGAATATTTTGACATATTCTATCATCACCGTCCCGATAATGAAACGCCGATTGAAGAAACAGTTGACGGTCTTGAGCAGATTGTCAGAAGCGGCAAGGCACTTTATGTCGGTATCTCTAATTATAATGCAGATGAATCGGCACGTGCTATTGATGAACTCTCACGTCGCGGTATCCATTGCCTTATTCATCAGCCTAATTACCATATGATGCACCGTTGGATTGAGGACGGACTTTTGGACGTTCTTGAAGAACGCGGTGTCGGTACTATTGCTTTCGGTGCTTTGGCAGGTGGTTTTTTAACGGGCAAATATCTTAACGGTATTCCCGAAGGCACACGTCGCGCAAGAGAAGGCTGGGGTGATATTTCTGACCATGACAAGGAAAAACTTACCAAGCTTAACGAAATAGCTCAGAATAGATGCCAGAGTTTGGCACAGATGGCAATTTCCTGGGTACTTAAGGATGAAAGAGTGACTTCTGCCCTTATCGGAGCCTCAAGCGTTAAGCAGATTGAAGAAAACGTAAAGGCGGCGGCAAAGACAACCTTTACAGAGGATGAAATTAAAGCTATTGATGAGGCTGTTAAATAATGAACTACCTTTTCGTTGTAAATCCGAAAGCCGGAAAGAAAAGCTGTGATGAATGGTTACGTCAAGGGATATCCTCCCTTGACGAGTCATTTTTAAAGGAAAATAACATTGAAATAAAGTTGACTGAATATGCAGGCCACGCAACTGAAATTGCAAAAACAGCGGCTGAATGCGGTGAGCCGATACGTATTTATGCTTGCGGCGGAGACGGTACGTTGGGTGAGATAGTAAACGGAGTCTACGGCTACAGAAATGTTGAAATAGGCATTGTACCTTGCGGTACAGGCAATGATTTTGCAAAAACAGTGTCTGAAAATATCGGCATGCAAAAGAACTGTAAAAAATTTTCAGACAGCCCGTTTTTTGATATCAAAGCTCAGCTCATGGGGGATTCCCAGCCTACCGATTTACTTCATGTTCAAGGTAAATACAGCATCAATGTTATTTGTGCGGGTTTTGATGCAGAGGTAGGTGCAGGAGTACATAAATTTTCCGACATACCCTTTGTAAAGGGTTCAATGGCATATAAACTTTCGGTTGTCAGAAGCCTAATTTCCAAGATGAAGCACGAGTTTACTCTCATAGCAGACGGAAAAGAAATAGCGGATAATTTTCCCTATCTTCTGACTGTTGCGGCAAACGGGAGGTATTACGGCGGTTGTTATAACTGTGCTCCCGATGCGGATTTAAATGACGGATATATGGATTTTCTCAGAGTTTCTAAAATGTCAAGATTTGCTTTTTTGCGACTTATCGGACTGTATGAAAAGGGTGTTCATATAGAAAAGAAGCCAGATATTTGCAGGATGCAACGCTGCAAAACCCTGCAGATTTGCTCTAAAACTCCGATTAATCTTAATTTGGACGGAGAAATTTTCAGCGTTGAAAATCCGGTTATTAACGTAATTAATAACGCAGTAAAAATAATTTATCCTGCGGTAAAAAATAAGTTGTCAAATGCATTAAAACGTGATACAATATTAGTTACAGGTTAGCATAACATTTAGATGCTTAAAATTAGCGTGTCCGCTTATGTGGGTTGCAGGCCCTGTGCGGCAAGGACGGACGAATCATGTCAGGCGGGGAACCGAGCAGCATTAAGACCGAACCCTTGGGCGCCGCAGGCCTTCCTGCAATCCGCATAAGCGGACATGTATTTTTTTTGAAAGGAAGCTAACATATGGCATATCAGGCGTTATACCGAAAGTGGAGACCTCGGGTTTTTGATGATGTTGTGGGATTGCCCACGGTAACGGGAACCCTTGCTAATGAGGTTGCCTGCGGAAGAATTGCCCACGCATATCTTTTTACGGGCAGTCGGGGTACAGGTAAAACTACCTGCGCAAGAATTCTTGCCAAAGCCATCAACTGTGAAAATCCGCAAAACGGTGATCCCTGCGGTGAATGTGCCTCCTGCAAAAGCATTGACGCAGGCACAAGCATGGATATAACAGAAATTGACGCCGCAAGTAATAACGGTATCGACGATATCAGAGAACTCAGGGAAAATACTAACTTTACTCCTGCTGAGCTGAAGTACAGGGTTTATATTATAGATGAGGTGCATATGCTTAGCAATCAGGCATTTAATGCACTGCTAAAAACCTTGGAGGAACCTCCTGAATTTGTAGTCTTTATTCTTGCAACCACAGAGGTTTATCAGCTTCCTACTACTATTCTTTCGCGCTGTCAGCGTTTTGATTTCCGCAGAATTGCTTCTGAAGATATCAGGGACAGAATAATGTATATTGCATCAAAAGAGGGAGTCGAGCTCGAACTTAACGCTGCAGAAATGATTGCAAGAATCGCTGACGGCGGATTGCGTGACGCTATCTCACTTTTAGACCAATGCATAGCCTATGCTGCTAATATTGACGAGGAGCTTGTTGAGAAGGTTGCAGGACTTACAAGTAAGGATTACTTAACGGATATAACCCGTGAAATTATATCGGGCAAAAGCTCGAATGCAGTTGATATAATAGACAGGTTGTATTCCGAAAGCTGTGATATGGAGCAGCTTTGCAGAGAATTAACGGCGCATTTCAGAGATTTGATGCTTTTAAAGGTATCGGATAATTCATCTAAGCATATTAAGACTGATAAAAAGACGGTAGATGAGCTGAAAACTCTTGCAGCGCAAATGACATTAAACAGGATTATAGCTATTCTTGAAAGATTGCAGGATACTCAGCGTATAATGAAATATTCCTCTGACAGACTTGTTGATATGGAGATATGTATGGTGCGGCTTTGCGAACCCAAGCTGGATGAGTCTGTTGCCGCGTTAAATGCGCGTATTGCAGAGCTTGAAGCAAAGATTGCCTCGGGTAATATAACTGTGCAGTCAACACCTGTTATGGAGGTAAAACCGAAAAAAGAGGAAAAAGCCGTGCAAAAAGAGCAAAAGCCGATAAAACGTGCCGACGGATTAGATTCAAATGCCGTAACAGAACCGGTCCTTGAATGGAGCGAGATAATGGCGACTTTAAGGAAAGTGAGCCCGGGGTCAGTTCCGTTTTTGCAGAATGTAAGGGCGAGAAAAAGGGGAGACAGCATAATACTTTCCGAGGTACCTGATTTTGCTGCTGATCAGCTTACAGGTAAAAACGGAAACGGAGAGTTAAAAGCGATGCTTGAAAAATCGGCGGCGCAGGTTTTGGGTAAGCATTATGCTGTACTTTTGAGTACAGAAAATGCTGATGGAACGGTTGAAAAATCGTCAAATCCTCTTGATGATATTCTTAAGCGTGCAACTCTTGCAGGTATTGATATAGAAGATGAAGATTAACAAACTTGCAGGTTGTTGCGTATGGCCTCTTACGTTCAGGTGCTTTGTAGGCTTTTTTTAGAAAAATGAAGAAAACGATAATATATAATGGTAGAAAATGTAGTATAATTTAAAATGTGTGTTCTCATTATGAAGAAAATATATACCGTTCTTTTTATTATACTGTTTATCGGTGGAATTGTTTTAGGATTATTTGGTAGGGCGTACTGCACCCGTGACAATCAAAATTATGCCGAGCTTCAACCCGAATCCTTCATTCCAGATGTAATTGAAACTGTTTTGCAGGATGAAAAATTAAAACAGATCTATGTATGCTATAACGATGCAAACTATGTTAATGTATATTCTGAATCAGGCGAATTTCTCTGGGCGGTCGCTACCCCATATATTCGCTATTCTTATTTTGAATTGCAGGAAGATAAGCTTATAATTTATGGAGACGATGCTTATATTTACAATTCGGCAAACGGTGAGTTTTTAGGAATAGAAAAAGTAGAGAACTTAGATTTAGAATATAACTGGGAAGATGAACAAACCGATGAATTTATAGACGGTGAAATCTATTTTGATTCTTATCAGGTCTACAAAGCAGATCCCAACGGAACATTATATACGATCGTTTCCCGTCCATGGTGGCATTGGATCTTTAATTTTGGAGTTTGCTGGTGCATTTCCTTTGTCGGTGCTTTGGGAATCGGCATTACCATATTCGTTGAAAAGAAAAGATCCTACGATGGTGTTAAAAAGAAAGTAAAGTTCAAAAATCGCAAAGCAAAGATAATAATAAACTATTTTAGAGTGACTTCAATCGTTCAATTGGTTTATGCTGGTCTTGATGTTGTCTTTGGCTTTTTTGGAGGGATACTTTGCATCGGTATTATACCGGTTGCCATACATTTTATTGCTTCCAATTGGATCTTACGGAATATGCTTGATTACATTTCAATCAGTCAGGACGAAAGAACCGTTGCCGATTATTGGGGAACTCTTGAAATAGTTACACTTATAATCGCTGTTGCTTCAGTTTTAATAGCCGCCGGAATTGCCGGTTGAGTTATAAGAGGATAGGAATAAAGTTTCCTATCCTCTTTTTAGTCTACAGATATAGCGGGCTTCGGATTTTGACACCAAAATCCCCAAATAGCGAAAATCAATGTAGAGACCGTTGCTTTACAAAGCGTCACTCACAGGTACTCTTTTACTTTTCAAGTCCCGAGATGAAGATATAAATAAGTGCGAGAATAAGCAGTTCATTGCAGTTTTCATTTATAAGCACTAAGATAAGAGCAAGCAACAGTATATCCTCAAGATACAGTGTACAAAACGGCAGTGATAAAATGGGATTTTGAAGATTTATTATCCCCTTTTCTTTACACACCTTAGCTAAAGTCTCTGATGTTTCGCATTGTTTTTGACGTATATCTTCATGGTCACAAATATCTTTAACAGGTGGCAAAGGTGAACTACTTACTCTATTTTGCGGAGTAGCAGTAATGCCGTACTGAGAATGATGTCTTGAATTAAATCTTATGCGCATGTTTTATCTTATCCTTTCAAAACTTAATTTCCTTAAAAAGCGGTGCTAATTTCATCAGCTTCATAAGTTTAACCGTTTCGTCAACTTTTTCTTTGCGCTTATCCCTTAAATAGGGTTTGAGCGCCAAAAGCAGACGACTGTCCTCGCTGTCTTCGCGCATACCGTTTAACATACCGCTTATTTTTGCAAAAGTTGCAAGGTCAAATTCCGGACCACTGTCAGATGTGTCAGATTTTTCCTGTTTATCACTGTCGCCTTTTTTAGTTTCATCGACGTTACCGAGGAAATTTCCGGCAAGCTCTGTCAGCCGCGATAAACTCTCGGGGTCTGAGAGAAGCGAGTTAAGCCGCTGTTCAAGATCTTCCATGAATATTCCTCCGATTCTTTATGTTATTATTTGGATTTGCCGAGTATACTTTCGAGAAGCGCCTTTGCCTGAGGGGTAGATAACAACTTATCAAGAGCTTGCTTATCCGAAAGTAACGTGTCGAGCTTATTCTTATCAATCATGCCCAGCATTTCAGAAAGTTTATCACCGCTTCGGTCATTTACTGCACTTGTAATATCGTTCTTACTCTTTCCCGTGCTTTTTTCCACTGCCGAAAGCAGTGCATCTAATTTATCGGGAGGCAGATTTTCCAAGGTTTTTTTGAGATTGTCGTTCATAAAAATCACTCCGTTGACAAGATTAAGTATGGCTACTATAATATATATGCAAAATTTTTGAAAGAGGTGCATAATTTTGAAAATAGTTGTTTTTTCTGACAGCCACAGTGCGCCAATGAACGTATCTCGAATTTTAAACAGAGAGTCGGATTGCGATATTTTTATCTATTTAGGCGACGGTTATTCAGAGGCACAGAATATTATTACTTCATCAAAAAAGAAAATATATTGCGTAAAAGGTAATTGCGACAGTAGTTCTTTCGGACTTGATGATGAAAATGAGATTTTTGTCTCGGGCAAGAAGATTTTTTTCTGCCATGGTCACAAGTATCATGTAAAATGGGGCTTACAGGTCCTTGCCGATGAAGCTGCCGCAAGAGGAGCGGACATTGTACTTTATGGGCATACTCATACAGCGGACCAAAGCTACCGTAACGGTATTTATGTTTTAAATCCCGGAAGTGCATCGGGAGCCAATGCTTCCTACGGCATTTTAGAGATTAGAGAAAATGGAGTTCTTTTTTCAATTGTCCCATTATAACATGATGAAAACCGACAAGCTTTGATAAAAAAATGCATTTTTGGGCTGATTTAAGTTAAAATAATTCGGTAAAGTGGTGAAAAAACTGTAAAAATGCTCTTAAAAAATGCATTATCTGTTGCTTTTTACATTAAGTTCATAATTGAGGGTTGCAATTAAAATCGTACTGTGATATTATACATCCGTTCCAAAAAGTTACAAAAATGATGACATTTGTAACCTTTTTTGTAACTTTTAGCCCACGAGTTGAGTAAACTACTGTTGGGAGAGGAATAATCTTACGCGACGACACGGTAAAATTTGCATAATTCAGGTATATCTTGATAATAATTATTATAATCTTTGCGTAAGGTTTCGTTCTCGGTCCTTCGGCCGCGAATGAGGAAAGGTATTATATGAGAATTATTGCTACGATTTTATTACTTGCCATCACAGTACAGATGCCTATGTCATTTAGCGCTGCGGCAGATGAAGTCAAAAGCCAATCCGTATCCAAACAGACGGTTTTTGCCGAGGTAACTTATTCGGAAGAAACGTCGGTAATTAAGCAGGAGCCTGTAGCTTATACAGAGCCTGACACTGCTGAAAAGACGGAGACTGTAGAAGCGGTCGAGGAAGAGGAAGAGATAGTTTATAAGGAGATAGTTAAGGCAGATCCTATAGATACATCAAAGCCTTATCTTCAGTCTGCTTCTGGAACAGTATCCACTTCCAGTACCCCCGTCAATTATCCTTTGACCGATTATGAACGTGACCTAATTGAACGTGTAGTTATGACTGAAATCGGTGGCGGAACTTATGAGGATAAGCTTGCTGTTGCACAGTGCATTTATGACAGAGTTATTCATTACGGCAAATCTGTAGAACAGGTTATCTATCAGAAAAATGCATTTGCTGATCCTTCAACAAAAACTCCATCAAAAAGCGTTAAGGATGCAGTTGAAGATGTCTTCACTAACGGTAAGCGTGTAACTGTTGAGCCGATATTCTATTTTATCGCAAGCTATGCAGTTACCTCGTCGTGCTTCCATGAAACTCAGAAATGTGTATTGATCACAGACGCTCAAAGATATTACACATCGAGATAGAATATAAGAAAATAATACCTGTCGCACACCGCGTAAAGCGGTGTGCTTTTTTGTTGACACGGTGAAGACGATATGATATCATTTAATCGTAGTACATGCTTTAAAACAAGGCTGAAATCAGGAGGATTTGCGGCGATGATAAAAAAATTGATTTCCGTTTTTACTGTGTTTGCGCTTTTGATTTGCACATTTAATTATTCTGTTGTTGCGGTAACGGCAGACTTTACACTCGATATTTCTGCCGACAGCCAAGCGACCTTTGGCGAAACTCTGAACGCCACAATAACATTAAACGGACTTTCAAATAATACCGCTGTTATTGGCTTTGATGTGTATGAACTGAGCTTTGATGCATCGGTGCTTAAAATAAAACCTGCTGAAATATCAGTGACTGTATCCGATTGGCAGGTAGACGTATCTGATTTAAGTGAAAAATACAGTCGTGGATATGCAAAAATAATGGCTACGGCATCTGCCACGGATGTTACCTCGGCACAAATAACCCAAAACGGCATATTTAAAATAACTCTTCCCTTTGAGGTTATCGGCGTACCTACATCCGGCATTACCCAAATTAAAATTAATAGCGATATTACAGGTGTGGATTCATCGTATGATGAGCTTTTTGGGGACAGTGATGTTCAAACAGCGTCAATTAATATAGAAAAATGTGAGAACTCTGCGACGCCTTCTGCTCCCAAAATAGAGATTAAAGACAGTTCTTCGGTAACGCTAAAGGCTGTTAGCGGCTGTGAATACAGCATTGATGGTAAGACTTGGCAGAACAGTAATGTTTTTACGGGATTGACGCAAGATACACAATATACCTTCCGTCAGCGAATTGCTCAAACAGAAACCCATCTGGCAAGTCCTGCAAGTGGTACAGTTTCAACTTACACATTGTTAGATATGACGGATTATACTTACAATGTTCTCGGTGCACAAATTCGAAAAAACGGCAATAATTATGATTTGCGATTTATTTCGAGCATCCAACGAGATTTTGTTGCAAATAAGCTGCCGCAGTCAACTGAATTCGGAGTTTTAATGGCAAGGAAAGACCAATGTGGAGATGATGAGCTTACCGTTGAGCTTGTGGAAACGGCAGATTATACAGTGAAAACCGTACCTATAAAATATATATCTACGGTTCATGCTACTCAGTCTACTTATACTTTTACAGTTACGATACTTTCTATCAGTGATTTGGACAGAACATATGTTGTACGTCCATATTTCATACTCCATAACAATGTTTATTACGCTGATGAATTGTGGAGATGCGTTAACGATGGCCTTAGGTAAAACGGGTCTTTTTCCGTCAAAGCGCCCTTTCACGCCTTGAAATACACAAAGTATGTCAGCGGCGTTCAAAAACGCTTTGACAAAAAAATCCCTCGTTTTACTTTGAGGTAGGTCTTTTTTCGCCAAAGCATCCTTTCGCTATTTGAAATACACAAAGCATTTCAAAAATATTTAAAAACGCTTTGTAAAACAGAAGATATAGGAACATATTTTTAATATCTTAAAATAAAGGGAGATTTAACATATGAGCATTTTAAAAAGATTTTTTACAGTGCTTATTTCGATAATGTTTTGTATTTCGTTGACTGTAAATACTACTGTTGCAGCACAAGGGAATGCTATTGCGCAAGGAATTGATGTATCTGTTTATCAAGGAGATGTTGATTGGGAAGCTGTCCGTGCAAGCGGTATTGATTACGTAATATTACGTGTCGGTACAGGCAAGGGTAAGGATGTTAATTTTGAGAATAATTACATAGGTGCAAAGCAAGCGGGCCTTGATGTTGGCTGTTATTACTATACTTATGCCACAAGCATTGAAGGGGCAGAGGCAGATGCGATAAAAGTTCTTTCGTGGATTGAGGGAAAGCAGTTTGAGTATCCCATATATTATGATATTGAATCAAACAGTCAGACTCTTACAGCCACCGAGCACGCCACAGAAATGTGTATCACTTTTATTGATGTGCTCTCGCAGAACGGTTGGTATGCAGGAGTATACTGCAATGAGGAATGGCTTGTGGCGTATCTTGACAGGGAACTTTTAATGCAGGTGACGGAAATATGGTATGCCCGATGGACATCAAGCGGAGAGCCTGACCGAGATTATGCGCAATACGGAATGTGGCAGTATACCGACTCAGGAAGGTGCAACGGTATTGACGGATATGTTGACCGTGATGTTTGCTACAAGGATTATCCTACAATTATCAAGTCCGGCGGATATAATGGTTTTGAAAAAGAAAAGCCTGATTTTAAGCCTTCCGAAGAAAGTGGTTTTTATATAGAAGACGGGTTTCTTTTTGGTGTTAGTGCAGGCATGACTGTGGAAGAACTTTTGTTAAAAGCCGAGTTTCCCTTTGAAGTTACGCTTTATGATAAAAATGGCGCTGAGGTATCGAGTGGTTTAATTACAACAGGAACAACTGTTTCTGCTGATTTCGGTGAAAGCTGTACGGTAATAGTAAAAGGAGATACTGACGGCAGTGGAACTATTAATTCTGCGGATTTTATGCAAATAAGACGTGCTTTTTTGGGACTTTATACTTTAGAGAACGAATATTTTAAAGCGGCTGATACGGATGGGAACGGAGCCATTGGTTCAACTGACTTCATGCAAATTCGCCGCCATTTTTTGGGAATTTTTAATATGTACGAGAATTGAAATAAAAAAGATATCTGTCTGATAGCGAAAAGCAGACAGATATCTTTTTGTTATAAACTGTTATTATATGTATCACAATAATTTTACAAACAACAAAAGAAAAATACCTTTCAAAATTGATGAAAAAGTATTATAATAACATAAGTTGTTTTAGTTACAATGCACAAATGGTGAAAATCAAGTATTAATCATTACGCGTGAAAGGCGGTTGAAACAATGTCAATAAAGAAAATCGGAAGAAGAGCTATGTCTTTGTTTACTGCACTTCTGTTATCTCTTCAAACTGCAATTATGGTGCTTCCTTCATGGGTATCGGCAGTTGGAGCGGCAGGAGAGGATTATTATTTTACCCCGTATCTTGCAGACGGTGCTCAGATTGACGGTGAGCAGAGCTTTTTTGTAACGGGAGTTATAGAGGGCGAGAATATTCGGATTACGGAATCCAAGACCATTTCGTTTAAGATTGTATTTGATGAAGGGTGGTCGTATAACGGAAATTATTCCAATATCTTTTCCGAAGACAGCGGCAATGCTTCAGTTTTAAATACTACCTCTTACACAAGGGTTTCGTATAATGCTGTTGCAGGACGAACTGTACCACTTTCGACCTTTGATGATGTTGCTGTATACACCACGGCAGAAGAATTGCCCAGCCTGTGGATAAATCTTGCAGGTGACGATGCAAACCTTTCCTTTGATGATGTTGATAAAGAGCGTTGGTATACGGCATCCTTTGCTTT
>CAYRPK010000008.1:0-18261 GCA_964426175.1 uncultured Eubacteriales bacterium
GAATCGCCGAACTCTGATCCGTTTTATGCCCAGCTTGAGCAGGAGCTTTTCGCCCCCATCGTTGCTTCCCAAATATCGCGGCGCGGCACCTATTCAATGGGCGATAGTAAACGGCGAAAGAGAAAGCGGCGTTGCGACAATGCTTATGGATGAGGGTATGGATACGGGAGATATTTTGGATACGGTTAAGGTGGATATACCCGAGGATATGACGGGCGGTGAGCTTTTTGATGCATTGTCTACGGTAGGCGGAAAGCTTTTGTGCGATACCTTACGTAAGCTTGAGGCAGGCACTTCGGTGAGAAAACAGCAGGATAATTCTCTTGCGACCTACGCGCCTATTATAAAAAAAGAGGACGGAAGAATAGACTTTACAAAGACTGCACAAGAAGTCAAAAATCATATACGCGGCTTTTATCCGTGGCCCTGTGCTTTTACTCAAATTGAGGATAAAACAATCAAGATTTTTTCTGCCAAACTAAGCGGAGATACAGGGAAGCCTGCAGGAACTATAGTTTCTGCGGATAAAAACGGCATGACGGTTGCATGCGGCGGAAATACAAGTGTTATAATAGATGAAATTCAAGCTGTCGGAGGCAAGCGTATGACGGTCGGAGCGTATGTAAACGGACATAAGATAGAGGTCGGAACTGTTATTTAAAAAAGGAGAAGCTTTAGTGATTGATATTACGGGACTTATATATTTGGGTATTTTTCTCTTTTCGTTTGTATTTCTTTTTCAGCTGGTTACCCTGCCCGTCGAGTTTAACTCAAGCGGCAGAGCGCTTAAAATTCTTGAAGCGCAGAAAATGCTTGACGATGACGAATTGAAAGGCTCAAAAAAGGTGCCGACTGCTGCAGCAAGGGAGTATGCTACGGCGATGCTTTCATCTTTGATACAGCTTTTACGCCTAATTTCCTCGGCAAGGAGAAACAAATAAAATGAAAAAGATTACTGCGCGCGATGCGGCGTTAAAGGTACTGTGCGAAGCGGAAAAAAGTGATGCTTTTGTATCTGCTATACTTGACGCACTGCTTAAATCCTACGATATAGAACAGAGAGAAAAAGCACTTGCCGTAACTGTTATCGGCGGTGTTATGCAAAACAGAATTTTTATTGACTATCAGCTTTCGGTGCATTACAACAAGAGCCTTGAAATGATGTCGTGTGAAGTGCTTAATATATTGCGAATAGGTGCATATCAGATACTCTTTTTAAGCAAAGTGCCTGTTCATGCGGCAGTTGATGAGGCGGTCAAGCAAACCCGACGCTTCGGTCAAGGCTCTGCTTCCGGACTAGTTAATGCAATACTGAGAAAAATTGCTCAATATAAAGATAAACCCTTTATGCCAAAAAGCGATAACCGAATTAAAACTCTGTCGGTAAAATATTCTGTTCCGGCGTGGATAATATCTCTTTGGGAAAAAGAAACAGGCGATGCCGAGGCTACAGCAAAAGGATACGCAACCCGTCCCAAAATCTGCCTTAGAGTTAATACTACTAAAACTACTGCTCAACAGCTTATTGAAAAGCTTGGATTTGGTGAAGCTACATTTGTGGAAGATGCCGTTATTACAGAAAAGTTTCCTGATATCGCAAAAAATCAAGCATATAAGGAGGGACTTTTTCATGTGCAGGACTTAGCATCACAGATTTGTGCAAGGGCGTTGGAAGCAAAGGAAAATATGAGCGTTCTTGATTTGTGTGCCGCACCGGGCGGGAAAACTTTTACAGTTGCAGAGATTATGAGCAACAAGGGGAAAATTATTGCCTGTGACGCAAATAAAAGTCGTGTAGATATGATTAATGACGGTGCAAAAAGGCTCGGACTTGATATTGTTGAAACAGCGGTCAACGACGCAACCGTTCATAATGAAAACTTGGGCCTTTTTGACAGAGTTTTATGTGATGCACCCTGTTCGGGTTTTGGTGTTATGAGAAGAAAACCTGAAATCAGATATAAATCTCAAAAAAGCCTTGAGGGCTTGCCCAAGACGCAGTATAAAATTCTTTGCGAGGCGGCAAGTCACGTAAAATCCGGCGGCAGACTTATTTATTCGACTTGTACCTTTATCCCTGAAGAAAACGAAGAAATCACAGAAAAGTTTTTATCTGAAAATACTGATTTTAAGGCGGCACCTATTTTTGTCGGCGAGGGAAATGAAAAGACATATTATCCCCATAAGGATAATACCGATGGCTTCTATATTGCGGCTTTTGTAAAAAAATGAAAGGATGACTTTAAGTGCCTGAAATTGATATAAAATCCTTGACAATTGAAGAACTTAAAGCTATCATTGTTCAAAGCGGAGGAAAAGCGTTCAGGGCAAAACAGATTTTTGCATGGCTTCACAGGGGTGTTACGGATTTTTCGCAAATGACGGATATATCTAAAAAGGAAATTGAATATTTGAAGGAAAATTACTATATCAATACCCTTGAAATTGAGCGTAAACTCTGCTCAAAAAACGATGGAACAGTTAAATATCTTTTTAAGCTTCGGGATGGCGAATTTGTTGAAAGTGTTTTTATGAAGTATAAACACGGTAACAGTGTCTGTATTTCAACTCAGGTGGGTTGCAGAATGGGATGCAAATTTTGTGCGTCCACATTAAACGGAAGAATTCGCGATTTGACACCCTCTGAAATGCTTGACCAAGTTTTAAGCATACGTGATGATACGGGCGAGCAGATATCAAACATAGTGCTTATGGGTATGGGTGAGCCTCTTGATAATTACGAAAATGTGCTTAAATTTTTGCGTATAGTGAATTGCAGTGAAGGTATCAACATAGGAATGAGACATATTTCTCTTTCTACATGTGGTTTAGTTGATAAAATATATAAGCTTCTTGAGGAAAATCTGCAGTTAACCCTTTCGGTATCTTTGCACGCATCAAATAACGAAACTCGTCGAGAAATTATGCCGATTGCAAATAAGTGGAGTATGGACGAGCTTTTAAAGGCTTGCAAGATATACGGTGATAAAACCGGCAGACGTATTTCCTTTGAATATACGGTTATTGAAGGCGTCAACGATAAAAAAGAAGACGCTGCGCAGCTTGCAAAATGCTTGAAAGGCATCCTTTGTCACGTAAATTTAATTCCCGTAAATCCCGTAAAAGAACGGAATTTCAAACCGGGAAACAAAGAAAATATTATCTTTTTTTGTAAACTATTGAAAAATTACGGAATTTGTGCTACTATAAGAAGAACACTTGGAGAAGATATCAATGCTTCATGCGGTCAGTTGAGGCAGAATACGGTGTCAAATCCACAATAAACTTACAACAGGAGGGGGGAATTACAGCATGATGATATCCGGAAAGACTGATATAGGACTTGTTCGTTCGAGCAATCAGGATACTTTTGTATCAGGTACTTTTTCAAACGGTGCCGCATGGGCAGTTGTTTGTGACGGAATGGGCGGAGCTAACGGCGGTCAGATAGCAAGCCAGCTTGCGGCGGAAACAATCAGCAAAAGATTAGAATTATCCGGTAACAATAAGCTTGATTCCCGTTCGATAAGAAATCTGTTACTTTGCGCATGTGAAGCGGCAAATATTGAAATATATGAAAAAGCCCAGAACGAGCCTGAGCTTTCGGGTATGGGAACCACCGTTGTTGCAGCGATAATTAACGGCAAGACGGCATATGTTCTTCATGTGGGGGATAGCAGAGCATATTTTACCGATGGAGACGATTTTATCCAGATTACCCGTGACCATTCCATGGTTCAGGAATTATATGAAAGCGGGGAAATTTCCAAAGAGGAAGCTAGTGTCCATCCGCGTAAGAATATAATTACAAAAGCGCTTGGTATACAAGATACATTATCTTATGATTATAACGAGGTTCAGCTGAAAGCGGGAGCCAAGCTTTTGCTTTGCACCGATGGACTTACCAACATGGTATCCGACGAAGAGATTTTTTCCATGATTTCGGAAGAAACCAGTGCAGAAAAGCTTGTTGATGCCGCACTTAAGGCAGGCGGCACTGATAATGTAACAGCTGTCTTGATTTATGATATATAATTTCTAAGCATATTTCAGTCGTAACTTGCCCTTTTTTGGGCAAACCTCTTTAAAGGAGTGTTTTGATGGAGGGTTATATAGGAAAGAAGCTTGACGGAAGGTATGAAATATCCGAGGTTGTCGGTGTCGGCGGTATGGCGGTAGTTTACAGAGCTTACGACACTATTGAACAGCGAACTGTAGCCGTTAAGATACTTAAGGACGAGTTTTTGGCAAATGAAGAATTCAAGCGCCGTTTCAGAAATGAGTCCAAAGCTATTGCTATGCTGTCCCATCCTAATATTGTCAAGGTTTATGATGTAAGCTTAAGTGATACTGTTCAATATATTGTTATGGAATTTATTGATGGAATTACCTTAAAGGATTACATTGAGCAAAAAAGTGTGCTGACATGGAAGGAAACCGTGCATTTTACTGTGCAAATTCTCCGTGCTATGCAGCATGCTCATGACAGAGGCATTGTTCATCGCGACTTAAAGCCGCAGAATATTATGCTTCTTGCCAATGGTTCGCTGAAGATTGCTGATTTCGGAATTGCAAGATTTTCACGTTCTGAAACCAGAACCATAACAGATAAGGCAATCGGTTCGGTACATTATATCAGCCCCGAACAGGCTCGTGGTGGATATATTGACGAGAAAGCCGATATCTATTCTGTTGGCGTCATGATGTATGAAATGCTGACAGGCAAGGTGCCCTTTGATGCGGAAAATGCCGTATCTGTTGCTATAATGCAGATGCAGGCAGATCCCAAACGCCCCAGAGAAATCAACAATACCATTCCTGAGGGACTTGAGCAGATCACTCAAAAAGCAATGCAGAAGGATACTGCCATGCGTTATCAGTCTGCGGCTGAAATGCTCAGAGATATCGAAGAATTCAAAAAAAATCCAAGTATTCAGTTTGAGTACAAATATTTCGGAGATACTCCCAATACTAAGTATGTTGATGCTATAAACCAAGTAAAAAACACTTCCGATTACTCCGGCTTTGATAAGAGAAAATCTCCGCTTATTACCATTCTTGCGGCGGTTGCGGCAGCATTTGTACTCATTATGGTTGGCGTAGGAGTATGGCTGCTTGACTATTTTGATATTTTCCACTTCAGTGATATCTTTAACATGTCCACAACTACGGATGAACAAAGCATAGAGGTGCCTGATCTTATAGGCGTAAAACTCGATGATGCAAGGACCATGGTAGTTGACGGTGTTGTGTTGGGAGATATTATTGAAGTTGAGTCTGAAACCTTTAATGAGGAATATGAGGCCGGTGTAATTTATTATCAGACTCCGAGAAACCCCGTAAATATTGATGCATCCTCACGTAAAATTACAGTTAAAGTCAGCCTTGGTCCGGAAACCGCAACAGTGCCGGATCTTACAGGTGAAGATAAGGTAGGAGCTGAAAGTGCACTCCGACTTGCAGGATTTGAGAATTATATATTTGTTCCCACCACAAGCAATGAAGTAGCAGAGGGATACGTTATTTCTACCAGTCCCGAAAAATATACCAAAGCGACTATCGGTCAGGAACTGCAGGTTTATATAAGCACAGGTCCTGAGGTTAAGGAAATCGAGATGACAGTTAACCTTATAGGTATGACGTTGGAGCAGGCAAAGGCTGAGCTTGAAAAGATAGGTTTAACTTTAGATATCGTTAATGTAACTCAGGAGCCGAGTTATCTTGAAGCAGGACTTATCACTTATCAAAGTGTTGATGTAGGCGCACGCACAAACAGTGTTTCTCCTATTACCGTAAGTGTATCAAACGGAGAAAAGCCTGTTAACAGTTATGATGTTTATCTTAACCTAAGCCAGTATTCCGATTATCAGTCAGTAAAACTTAAGTGGTTTATGGATTCGGGATATGTCAGCGAAGGCGAATTTATCCCCAATTCCAATGTATATATTAATACTGTAACGGGTAACCGTGCCAATATTAATATGGAATATAAGATCTCAACGGATAATGGCGCTACATGGACCACATATGTTTCGTATGTTATGGATTTATCTGTAGATCCGCCTGTGATAAGGACGACCTAACCTATGGAAGGAACAATATATTCCGTAAATCGAGATATGTATACCGTCAAAGCAGAGGGAAAGCTTATTTCCTGTACGGCTCGCGGAATTTTCCGCAAAGACGGTATATTGCCGTGCGCAGGAGACATTGTAACGCTTGACGGCGATGTTATTGTCAAGGTGCATGAACGTAAAAATTATATTGTAAGACCGCCGATAGCCAACTTTGATAAGTTGGCTATCGTTGTTGCCTCTGTATCTCCCGCACCCTCTGCGTTTATTATAGATAAACTGCTCGCTATCGCCGAACTAAAGAGTATTGAACCAATACTTATTTTTAATAAGCAGGATTTAAAAGAAACCAAGGAGCTTTGCGAGGTTTATTCTGCTTTTGATACTGTTTTGACAGATACTGTCAGCGGAAAGGGAATAGATGAATTAACTGAACTTATACATGGCAGTTTTACTGTACTGACAGGCAATTCGGGAGTAGGAAAGTCGAGCCTGCTCAATTGCCTTATGCCAAGACTTGATTTGCAAACGGGTGAAATCAGTCAAAAATTAGGGCGCGGTAAACATACAACAAGAAAAGTAGAGATTATTGATTTTGATGAAAATACCCGCATTGCAGATACCCCAGGATTTTCAACAGTAGATATTTTGCGATATGAGACTATTTTTAAGGAGGATCTGCCCTACGCTTTCAGAGAATTTGTGCCTCTTATCGGCAAATGTAAATTTACCTCCTGCTCACACACAAAGGAAAAGGGCTGCGCAATAATAGAAGCTGTAGACAACGGCATAATACACAAAAGCAGATTTGAAAGCTACAAACTGCTTTATGAAGAGATAAAGGATTGTAAACCGTGGCAAACAAAAAATGTTTGATTTTTACCTCTTGCCCCGACTTTGACGGCAAAATAATGAAAAATCGGCTTCCGCGTGACGCATTTGTTATATGTGCAGACGGAGGGTATTTGAATGCTGTGAAGGCAGGCTTTAAATGTGATTTTCTTGTGGGTGACAGAGATTCTATAGGCGAAACCGATGTGGATTGTGAGGAATATCGTGTTTCAAGCATTAAAGATGATACTGACCTTATGCTTAGTATAAAGCTTGCCATGGAACGCGGATTTGATGAATTTTATATTGCAGATTCTCTGACGGGTCGCTTTGAACAGGTAGTTGCAAATGTTCAGTCACTTTTTTATATTGCTAACCGAGGCTTTAAAGCGTCGATAATATCAGGGAATTCCGAGATTTCTTTTTTACAAGGTGGAGAAGAAATGACGGTCAATGTCGATGAATGCAGATATTTTTCTCTTTTTGCTTACGGCGGTACAGCAGATGGAATTAGTATAGAAAACGCCAAATATCCTTTAAAAAATGCCTCGCTTACTTGTGATTTTCCGTTAGGCGTAAGTAATGAACCGCTTGATGTTCCCGTAACAGTAAAAATTGAAAAGGGTAGCGTTTTGCTAATAAAAACCATTTAAAGCTGCAGTACTTTTATTATCACAAATTCTTGCCTCCGTCATAGTATGAAAGTAGGGCAAAACTTTCAGCATGGACGGAGGAATTTTTATGAAGCTTGCGATAAAGGCGGCTGCTGTTTTTGTTATAGCATACGGTTTGGGGGTGCTGTCAGCAACGTTTCTCTCTGTAAAAATGTTGATAGTATTGTCCTCCTGTTTAGTAATCCTGACAGGATTGCTTATAATCAGGAGTTAGAATCGGAGGCGAAGGGTAATGAAAATAGTAGTAGTAAAAAGCCCCAGATTTCTAAAGGGAATATTGAAAGCAATTTTCGGAATAAAAAAAGAAGCATAACAAAAAACTCGCCCTCACGCAATAGAGGGCGAGTTTTTTGTATAAAAAATCTTGTAAAAACATATGAAATACGATATACTATAGAGGAGTGTTTGATGAAAGGAAAAAGACTGATGAAAAATGTTATTATCGCACCGTCGATGTTATCGGCAGATTTTGGTAAATTGGATGAAGAATTAAAAAAGATAGAGGCAACCAAAGCCGAGTATCTCCATGTTGATGTTATGGATGGACTTTTTGTTCCTAATATTTCCTTTGGTCAACCTGTAATAAAATCTATACGCAAATGTACCGATATGTTTTTTGATGTGCATCTTATGATAGAAGCTCCCTCACGTTACATAGAAGATTTTGCGAAGAGTGGTGCTGACCTTATTACCATTCATTGCGAAGCAGAGAAGAATATACGTGAAACACTTAAAAAAATCCATTCCTTAGGCATAAAAACGGGACTTTCGGTAAAACCCAAAACTCCCGTACAAGAAATATATCAGTACCTTGATGAAACGGATATGGTGCTTATTATGACTGTTGAACCGGGATTCGGCGGTCAGAGCTTCATTGAGGATTGCCTTCCTAAAATTGAAGCGTTGAGAAAACATATAGATGATAATCATCTTGATTGCCTGATTGAGGTTGACGGCGGCATTACAGATGAAACCATTATTTCCGCGAGCAAAGCGGGAGCCGAAATTTTCGTTGCAGGCAGTTTTGTTTTCGGAAAAAGTGACTATTCAGCGGCTGTTGACAGTCTTATAGAAGCCGCTAATAAAGCAGTTTAAACAGTTTTTCTGCATTATTTTCTTCGGCGATAATCCTGCCATGTTCAACAAGCGAGGTTTCGAAAAGGCGTCCACCCTGAGTCTCCTCACCGAATTCCGAAAGACGTCCCAAAAGGCAGTCTAGTCGGAAACTGTCAAGACCGGCGATAACAGGAGCAAAAGAAAGATACCATGTGTCTTCGGAATATATTACTTTTAATGTTCCTAAAATGATATCGGAAAAATTGCTGAGTATATTGCCGGCTGAAATTATGCTGTCAAGGGTTGAAAAGCGAAAAATATACGGTTCTGCCGCGATTTGGCGTTTATTACCGCGCCTTAGCGCCTTTTTTCCGGGAAGACGGGTTACACATATAACGCAACCGCCGCCCGATTGCGGAATAGTTTCTACAAGTATTTTTTCGTTAGAGCAGTTAAAGCCGGTCTGTTCACTTGCCACATCAATGATATTGTTAAGCACATCACGCACTCGCATATCACGGTAATCCAACATGTCATAAGAAAGATTGAGCCTTATCAGATCGTCCGGTGAAATATTGATTTTCATTCTGCTTTTTGAAATTAAGGTTGGTTTCATACGGGTGACCGTTCCTTTCTTTTGAGTGGCATAGCCATCAAAATAAAATATATCTGCTTTCATATTACATATTTATTCAGAAATCATCAAGAGGTGAATATTGGAATGTTTAAAAGCTTTCGCGGAGGAATTCGTTTTGAATCAGTAAAAAATGAGGCTAAAAAGCGCGATATTATGCGCTTTGACGACGTTCCCGAGCTATATATTTCGTTAAGACAGGATACCATTCTGTCGAAGGAATTAACTGAAATTGGCAGCGAGGTTTTAAGATATCAGCCTATAGCCGTGCCTACAGAAACCTTCGGTGTACCCACGTATTCACCCGTTTCGGGTATTGTGACGGATATACGCGAAACCACTCATTATAACGGTGAAAAAATTAAAACAATAATCATAAAAAATGACGGAGAATACAGAGAATTTCCGCTTGAAACTGTTTCTGTAGAGGATATGGAGCCGCTTGATATAATAGAACTTGCACAGCGCGCCGCCATACCGGGACCAAATATGTATTCCAGACCTGAATATATGCGGCTTTTACGAATGAGGCACAGAGACTCAAGAACACTTGTATGTAATGTTGCCGAAAATGAGCTATATTTAGGACATGCTACACGAGTAGCGGTAGAATATACTGCTGAATTAGTGGACGGTCTTAAACTCATGATGCGTGCGGTAGGAGCTCAAAAGGGAATTATTGCCGCCACCTTTGGGCAAAGTGAGCTTATTTCAACCCTTAGACATGAACTTGCTTCACGCGGAAAGGATTTTGGAATAAGAATAGCCGAGATTACCGACAAATATCCTGCACATGATAGAATGTCAAAGATGTTTCAGGATATGGATATGAGCTTGAAGACAGGCGGCTTTCAAGCAGGAGTAACAACTCCTTTCGCCTGCGTGGCTCTTGCGCGTGCCGCCAAAGACGGTATTCCTGTTGTTCGAAGACCTGTAACTGTTGCAGGCAGCGGTCTTAATCGCGATATTGTTGTTGATGCGATGATAGGAACACCAATAAGTAAGCTTCTTCAAGCTGCAGGAATGAAGGAAAATATTAATGCAGTTATTATGGGTACCACTATGACAGGTGCGGCTATTGCATCGACTGAGGATATAGGGATTATACGCTCTGTGGACAGTATTCTTGCGTTTGAAGAAGCTACGGATTTTCCGCGTAATGATGACTGCATACACTGCGGAAGATGTGCGTCGGTATGTCCTCAGGGGCTTGCTCCGTCAGCCATCGCCGAATATGTAAAGGAAGGCAGTATAAAAACTGCTATTGATATGGGATTAAAGCATTGCAGGCTTTGCGGATGCTGTTCATATATTTGTCCCGGAAGAATGGAGCTCACTCAAATTATGGAAAAGGGACGCAAGCTTGCAAAGAGTAACACTATTATACAGGGAAAGGGGTAACACTATTATGTATCAGATACGACCTGCACCGCATATTAGGCATGCAGATAATATTAAAATATCTATGGCGGATGTGCTTGTAGCGCTCCTTCCTTGTGCAGTAATGGCAACAATTTATAACGGTATTCGGTTTCTTGTGCTGCTTAGTATCTCTGTTGTGACTGCGCTTGTGTGTGAGCTTGTGATTTCGCTTGTATTTTTACGAAAGCAGACAATAGGCGATTTGTCTGCAGTTGTAACAGGTGCAATATGTGCTATGCTTTTACCTGCATCTGCACCGTATATATATGCAATTACAGCTCCTGCTACAGGGATTGTTATTGCAAAATGGCTTTTTGGCGGAGTGGGTAAAAATGTTTTTAATCCTGCTCTTATCGGTATTGCCACGCTTATACTGACAAATCCTACCAATATGTCAAGCTATCCGCAGCCTATGCAGAATTTGCCGTTAACTGCTACGCTTTCAGAAGGAAGCTATGTGTTGGGTGCCTCGGTGCTTACAGGTTTAAAAGATTCCTCTACCATGCTCGAAGATAAGGTACTGATGCTTGTGGGAAACACGGCAGGAGCTGCAGGTGCGACCTGCATAATTGTCATTGCTGCGTCAGCTGCATATCTTTTGTACCGTCGTATAATTTCCTCACATATTACATTTTCTATTTTAGCAACCGTTGGCGTAATTGCACTTTTGTTTCCGCGAGCAGACGGAGTATTGAATTCTCTTTGTTATGAACTTATGGGCGGTTCTATTGTATTTTGTTCGGTATTTTGTGCTACCGATCCTGTAACAACACCGAATACAGCTTCGGGAAAGGTGTTTTTCGGCATTGGTATCGGCTCGATAACCATGCTTGTGCGCTATTTCGGTGAATTTAACGACGGTATAATTTTTGCCATACTTATTATGAATGCGCTTTCTTTTGCTATGGATAAGCTGGTATGGCAAGTGCGTCCGAAGGGAGCTGACAAATAATGCCATTTACCATCAAGCGTAAGGATAAAAATTCGGAAATTTCAAGCACTGAGGCTTATGAAAAGGCGGAATTTGCCCTGGCAAGGGATAATACTTCCCTTGATATGGCAGAGGCGATTGAGGCAGATGCACAAATAGAGGGTGTAACCGATGAAATTCAAGAGGAATTTACGGAGAATACAAGCTTTAAAGATGTATTTTTAGAGGGATTTCTTTTTAAAAACCCTTCCTTGGTAGATTTCGTTGGTCTAACTCCGATTATTGTAGGCGGAACATCGGTGAAAAACGGCTTAGTTTTATCTTTGGCAACGGTTATTGTGTTGGTTGCGGTATGTATGTTTGCTTCATTAACAAAAAACATATTACCCAAGAAGATAGCTCCTGCAGTTTATACTATTGTGGCAGCTGTTCTGCTTATTCCGTTAACGTGGCTTGGATATACGGTTTTTCCGTCAACGATGTTTTCTTTGGGTCTCATTTTTCCGCTTATTGCAGTTAACGGAATAAATCTATCACGTGCATACGGCTTTGCATCTAAAAATAATATTATGAATTCATTGGCTGATGCATTAGGAAAAGGCTTGGGCTTTTCATCGGTACTTATAGTAATATCGGCAATACGCGAAATTTTTGGTTATGGAACATTTTTCGATATTACAATTCCTATTTTTTCAGAGTTTCATTCTTCTATAATATGCGGTGTGCCCGGCGGATTTGCGGCTATGGCGGCATTTGCGGCTATCGTTCAATTGATGTCTCAGAAAAACGGAACTAAATCACAAATGTAGTAGTGGAGGTGTAAGAAAAAATTGACAACTTATTATCTTCAGCTTTTCTATTGTGCGATATTAGGATTTTTAGCACAAAATTTAGCTTTAGCCTTGGGCATAGGCAGCGGAAACCTTCTAAAACTTTCAAAAGAGGAATATAACGGGAAAAGAAAATATTTTTTTGGTGTAATGTTGATTGTTTCGGTGGTGTCGGCTTTTATATGCAAAACTGTGGATTCAATGACTTCAATGTTTTCTCAGGAACCAACATCGTTTATATCGTTAATACGTCCTGTGATATATGTAATTGCCGTTGCGACTGTTGAAATTGCACTTGAAATGATTTTATCGTATGCATTTCCTGTGCTAAGAGAAAAAATCGGCGACATACTACCTTCTGCCTGTTTTAACAGCTGTGTTTTAGGAATACTTTTGCTTAACAATCAAATGGAAAGCACAATGTTTGAATGTATAATGTTTGCGATTACCGCAACAGCAGGTTTTGCTTTTTCGGTTATACTTATACGTGCGCTCAGAGAAAGGATGCATCTGTCGCACTGTCCGAAATTTATGAAGGGTGTGCCTATCGCACTTCTTGCGGCAGGACTGCTTTCTCTTGCTTTTATGGGAGTAATTAATTTTAATTTCCCATATCTTGTAAATTGACAGAAAAGAAGGAGCTGATGTGTTATGGCAATGTATAAGGGTAAAAAACAAAAAATCTACGGTCGCGGATACAGATATTCCAGCCGTTACGGGAAAAAGAATAATGCACCGAAGATTATTACTACAATACTTCTGTGTATAGCCCTTGTTGTATGCGGATATTTTATTCCTACACTATTTAGGGATGAAATCGGGGAGAAGCAAGATACGACTTCTCAAGCATCTGAGGTATTAAATAATTCATCACTAACCGTCAGCTATGAGGATATAGATGATACAAGCAGTTCGGAAAGCCAGACTTTACAGATTAAGTCAGAGGGCGATGTTTATGTTGCGCAATACAGTGAATATGCAGATGAAAATGCCCTTAGCATAACAATTAATAAAGCAAAAAACGGTGGATTTGATACACTCATGCTAAACATAAAATCGCAGGACGGAATTCTGCATTATGACTCCACCAATGAATTAGCAATTGAGGCAGATGCTGTAGATGATACCGTTGATTTAGCGGCAGTAATTACACAAATTAAAGCGGCAGGACTTTCCGCGGGTGTAAAAATCAATGTTTTTGACGAATACTGCCTTGCTTGGCACGACCGAAACACTGCTTTGCTTGCCAATGTTTCGACCAAAACACTTTGGTATGATTTTGTAACGCGGGATATTACATCAGGTTCTCCATGGCTTAACCCTGCTAATGAGGTTGCGCAAAAATATAATCTTGATATAATTACCGAATTGACAGCATTTGATATTGACAGTATTTATCTTGAAGGTGTGCATTTTCCGGTATGGGGAAAAATAAGTGTATATAAATTGAGTGAAGATATTAATCGTGAAGAAGTTATAACAGATTTTGTTTCAAAAGCGCGTGAGATTACAAAAAACAGCGGTAAAAGCTTGGGTGTTATAGTGCCGCTGTGCGGAGCAGTGGGAGATTATAACGAGAGATGGGAAAGCTACGGATATCCGCAGGATATCTATACTTTGGATGCGGATACAATTATAGTTGATGCAAGAGCAGATCGTATTTTTATACAAAGCTGGTACAACGAGATGACGGTGGGAGAACTTGTTATTGACGATTTTGCAAATGCAGATGCTGCTCAGTATGCTGTGATTATGGATAAAATAACTGAGCGTTATATTGCTTCCGGAAGTAAAGCCGACATTGCTTTTTGGGTATATGAGTCTGTGGCAGCATTGCTACCCCAAGATGAAATTGTTAATAAAATGATAAAATCATAAAAAAGACTTGCATTTTGATTGCGGACGATGTATAATACCATTTGTTCGCAAATGGACGTTTAGCTCAGCTGGTAGAGCATTCGCTTGACGTGCGAAGGGTCAGCGGTTCGAGTCCGTTAACGTCCACCAAAAAGAAACGACCTTTGTCTATTAGATAAAGGTCGTTTCTTTTCAACGAAAAACCAGCCGAAATAAGAGAAGAATAACTCTTGCTTCGGCTGGTTTTTTGCTTCGTATGCTGTTACAAGCAGGGAATTTGTGCGCTAAATTTCGGAAAGTGAAATATTTTGCTGACGCAAAAGGTGAAATCTTCGCTATTGCTTAGGTGGAATAAAATCCACTTCAGCTGTCGAGACTATCGGGATGTCTTTTTTATTGTTTTATTAACTGATGACAATGATTATTCGTTAATCATTCGGTGATAACAATCTCGCCAATACTTTCCTCAGGAGGTAAAGTACTTTCTACAATAGGATCAACCTGAGGTTCCTGCGGTATTTGCGTGGATGTTTCATTGGAGGGTGTATCAATGGTGGTATTTGATGTTACTACGGAAGAGGTAGTGGTATCTGATACTGTGGGAGAAACTGTCGTGCCGCCGCAGGTACAGGTTCCTGGCAAGTTACCACTCTTGTACCAACCGGTTTCAGTGGCTACACAATTGCTATCTGCAAGTAATCCTGTAGCCTTGCAGAACTGACGCTCGACAACGGAATTGGGCATTTCTATTGCTTTTTCACCCAATCCCTTTTTATCATAAATTTTTTGCATTACGATTTGCCATGCAGTAACCGACGGATTGGTTCCGCTTATAGACATGCCTTGAGAAGCATCATATCCGCACCAAACGCCGGCAACATAATGCCCTGTATATCCAATAACCCATTTATCACGGTTATCACTCGTGGTACCGGATTTTCCGCAGACTGTAATATCTCCGTCGAGTTGCATTTTACGACACGTTCCGTAGGAGGTTGTAACTGCCTGCTCAAGCATCTTGTTAACAATATATGCAGTATCCTCGCTTATTGCCTGAGTGCTTACGGGAATATTTTCGAGTACAGTTTCACCGTCTGCGGTGGTAACCTTGGTGTAGGTATATGGCTCGGTATATATACCGTGATTTTGAAATGCCTGATAAGCGGAAGTCATTTCCATTAAGGTCACACCATGAGTCAAAGCACCTAAGGACATAGACGCAGGAGCAATATCGGTAAAGGTCTTGCCGTTTATTTGTTCAGACTCTACAAGAGTAGTGATGCCGAAGCGGTTAGTCGCGTACTTGTAAGAAAGATCCGGACTTAGATAATTTACAACAAGCTGAGCTGCAATTGTGTTACATGAACGTGCGACAGCTTCTGCAGCGGTCATATAGCCTTTATAGCCGGAATATGCATTTTTAGGCGACCAGCCATCCTGCGAAAGTATCATACTCTTATCGTTGAGCAGGGTTGAATAGGTGATTTTATTAGTTTCAATAGCAGGAGAATAAACGGTTAACGGTTTAATTGATGAACCGGGTTGTCGCTTGCTCATGGTAGCATAGTTCCAGCTTAAACTGTGAGTTTTTTCTCCGCGTGCGCCTGCAACACCTAAAACCTTACCCGAACCGTCCATAATTACCATGGCTGATTGAGGCTGCTCAACCACACCTTCAAATAACGGGAAGGTTGAATCATCCAAATAACATTCATCAAGGATTGATTGAATTTCCATATCTTCGGTAATATAGATTTTGTATCCGTAATTATAAAGCTGTTTCTTTGCAACCTCTTCGGTGCAACCTGTTTTTTCCTGCAGGTCATTTATAACATCGTCTATAACCATATCAACAAAATGGCTCTGAACCTTTTTTAGCTCTTTGTAATAATTCTCAGATGCGAAATTGAGTTCTTCTTCAAGAGCATCCTTGTATTCCTCATCGGTAATCATACCCTGCGCATTCATGAAGTAAAGAACATTTTCCATTCGGTCGCGGTTGTTTTTAGGATTTGTAAAAGGATTGTATTTAGTGGGATTTTGAGTAATACCTGCAATACATGCGCATTCTGCCAAGCTGAGCTCGCTGACATCCTTGTTGAAGTAGGTATTAGCGGCAACCTGAACTCCGTAGGAATTATTACCCAAATATATTATATTCATGTATGCAAGAATAATTTCGTCTTTATCATATTCCTTTTCAAGATTAAGCGCGGTCATTATTTCCTTGATCTTTCGGTCAACTCGATATTCGTCTTCGCCGGTAGCATTTTTAATTAATTGCTGTGTTATGGTCGAGCCGCCGGCACGCCCGTCATAAATTGGAATTATCAAGTTGATAAATGAGCCGACGGTGCGCTTCCAGTCTACACCTTGGTGAACATAAAAACGTTGATCCTCAATTGCTACGAAAGCGTTACGGAGATTTTCGGGAATTTGCGCATATTCTACATAGACACGGTTTTCCGACGAATAGATATTCTCAACCTCAACGTATTCCTGTTCAGCTTCATCATAAGCATAAACAGTACTTGTATAATCAAGACCCAAATTCTCAAGAGGCATTCCCAATTTAGTATCCGCATAGGACATAATATAGGCGAAAAGAGCACATCCTATAATGCATCCTGCGATAACAAATATAAGAATAACGGTAACGAGAAATTTACCAAAAGAAAAAGCTACAGCCTTAGCGGCGCGTTTGCCTTTTTCAGAGGTAGGATTTTCGTTATTATTTAAAGTTCGTGCTTTACTTATGTTCATTTTAAGAAACATCCTTCCGCAAAGTAACATGCGTAGATTTCGCAAGCCGTAAATAACTTATATACAATGTATATTTTACTATATTTTGCCTCGATTTGCAACAAAATAAACTAATTTTACGTTATTTTTACATAATTGATAAGTAAAACTCAAAAATAAAAAGAGGACAAAGATAAAAGGAAGGATAAGCATTGCGAAAAAAAACATTTTTAATAGCCTTAATAACCGCACTGATTTTTATTTCCTGCGGTGCGGCAGTTCTTTTTGACAGAGTAATTAAAGGACTCGATACTTCTGCTCCGCAAAGCACGGTATCTCTTTATGATGGATGGAAAATAGGAGTTTACGAGGAAAAGCTTGCTCTGTTTAAAGGAAATACGCAAGAGCCTGTCGAGGTATATGAAACACCTGTTTCTGCTCTTCGTGAATACGACAGAGAGCTCATTTCCAATGGGTTCTATACGTACGATTATGACGTAGCAATTAAATATATAGAGGAGCTTACAAGTTGATAAAAACCTCACATAATGGACGCGCCGTTATGCATAGGTATGAAAAGCAGAAAGGTGTCAAGATTTAAACTTTGCACCTTTCGTCCATTTAGTATGCTGTAAATTTTGATGTTATAAAAACATCGAAGCTTTGCGGTCTCTGGTAATGAAAGGAATGGTCATATTTATGTTTGGCTTATTTGCATCGGCGTATCTCAATGTTATTTTTTTTGCACTGCATATCATTAATGCAGGTTCGTTTCCTAAGCCGCTCAGCGCAGAGGAGGAAGCAAAATACCTAAAGCTTGCGGCAGAGGGTGATGAAAAAGCTAAAAACATTTTAATTGAAAGAAACCTACGGTTAGTGGCTCATATTATAAAAAAGTATTATTCCAATGCACGAGATCAGGATGACCTTGTTTCAATCGGCACTATCGGGCTTATTAAAGCGGTGTCTACCTTTAAAGCTGATAAAGGCACAAGGCTTGCTACATATGCCTCAAGGTGCATCGAAAATGCAACCCTCTCGCAAATGAGTTTTTGGTTACGAAAAGAACTCCCCATTGGAGAATTATCGAACAGACTGCAGAAAATATGTATATAATGTCGCACACAGAAAACGGCGAAACAAAATACTCTCCACTGTTTGTTCTTAGCTTTAGACTTATGGCTCCGAGAAAACTGCTCGAAGCACAGTT
>CAYRPK010000009.1:0-17265 GCA_964426175.1 uncultured Eubacteriales bacterium
CATACCGTCTACTACTTCACCTGCACCGAGTTCTTCAACGAGATGGCAAGCACGGAAAAGCGCGGGTAAGCAATTTTCTGCATCAAGTCCTTTTTCATATTTGCCTGATGCATCTGTGCGAAGTCCCAATGCGCGGCTCGTATTTCTGATAGATGGACCGTTGAAGTTAGCTGATTCAAATACTACTGTGACTGTATCGTCAACAATGCCTGAATTTTCACCGCCCATTACACCACCAACCGCGACAGGTTTTGTGTTATCGGCAATTACCAGCATTTTTTCATTAAGCTCACGGGTAACACCGTCAAGCGTAACGATGCTTTCTCCGCTTTGTGCACGACGCACAATTATTTCTTTACCACCGATAAGGCGGTAGTCAAACGCGTGCATGGGCTGACCATATTCAATCATAACATAGTTTGTAATATCTACTATATTATTAATAGGACGTACGCCCGAAGCACGAAGTCGTTCGCGCATCCAACGGGGCGAGGGGGCTATCTTTACGTTTTTGACGACCTTCGCCATATATCTTGGGCAAAGCTCGCTATCTTCAACTGAAACAGAAAGATAATTTGCAATATCATCACCGCTGCCCTTGACCGAAATATCAGCATCCTTCATAGGGAGCTTATAGGTTGCGGCGGTTTCACGTGCGAGACCTACGACAGAAAGGCAGTCGGGACGATTGGGGGTAATTTCAAATTCTACAGAAACATCGTCAAGTCCGATAGCCGAATGAATATCCTGACCTAATTCACATTCCTCCTGCATGATGAATATGCCATCCTCTATTGCATAAGGAAAATCGTTCTTAGTAAGTCCGAGTTCGCCGAGCGAGCAAAGCATACCCTCGCTGACTGCACCGCGAAGCTTTCCCTTTTTTATCGTCTTTCCGCCAGGGAGCGTTGCTCCGTCGGTACAAACAGGGATAATATCTCCGACCGAAACATTGGTTGCACCCGTTACTATCTGAAGCGGAGCATCTTTGCCAATATCAATCGAACAGACAACAAGCTTATCTGCATCAGGGTGACGTTCAATAGAAAGTATCTTACCTACTACAACGCCGCTTATTTCTTCGCCTGCAGCTTCATAGGTCTCAACCTTAGAACCCGACATCGTCATGTCATCAGCATACTTCTTGGGCGTTACATCTATATCTACATACTCTTTAAGCCATTTCATTGATAATTGCATTTGTTATTCCTCCCTTTCCGCACAATCAAAACTGCTCGAGAAATCTTACGTCATTCTCGAAAAGAAGTCTCATATCGGTAATATTATATTTACGCATAACAATTCTCTCGATACCGAGACCGAAAGCAAAGCCTGAATATATCTCAGGGTCAATTCCGCAATTCTGGAGAACCTTGGGATGAACCATACCTGCACCTAATATCTCAATCCAGCCTTCGCCCTTGCAGAGCCTGCAGCCCTCGCCGTGGCACATATAGCACTGTACATCCATCTCAGCCGAGGGTTCGGTAAACGGGAAATGGTGCGGACGGAAACGGGTTACGGTATCTTCGCCGTAAAGAGCCTTTGCAAAAACATCAAGCGTTCCCTTTAAATCGCACATGGTAATACCCTTATCAACAACAAGACCCTCCATCTGATGGAACATGGGCGAATGAGTAGCATCAACCTCATCGGAACGGTAAACTCGTCCGGGCGCGATAATTCTGATAGGCGGCTGGGTCTTTTCCATGACTCTGACCTGCATAGGTGAGGTCTGTGTTCGAAGAAGAACGGTATCATCAATATAGAAAGTATCCTGAGTATCTCTTGCAGGATGGTCCTTTGGAATATTGAGAGCTTCAAAATTATAATAATCGTATTCAATTTCGGGACCGGTAGCTACCGAAAAGCCCATTCCGATAAAGATACTCTGTATCTCATTCAAAACCTTAGTCATCGGATGACGGTGACCAACCCTACGTGCCGTCCCCGGCATGGTGACATCTATCGTTTCGCTTGCAAGACGCTTTGTGAGAGCTTCTTCCTCAAGCTCTTTAGCGCGAGCCGCAAATTTTGTCTCTAAAGCATTTCTCACTTCGTTTGCAAGCTGTCCGATTACAGGACGTTCCTCCGCAGAAAGTCCTCCCATCTGCTTTAAAACTGCAGTCAATTCGCCCTTCTTGCCTAACGCTTTTACTCGGAGAGCATCAAGCTCACTGCTGTCTACCGCATTTGCAATAGCCTCGCCGACCGTAATTTTGATTTGTTCGAGTTTTTCTTTCATTTATATATTACTCCTTCCGTCTTTTAGAAATAAAAAAATCCTCATCCCTAAAAGGGACGAAGATCAAAACTCCGTGGTACCACCCAACTTCACTGTGTTAAACAGCCTCATGGGAAGTCGGCACTTCCCTTGCTTTTTAACGGTGCAATCCGTCGCGAGCTACTTTCTTTCACCCACGCCGCTCCAAAGTGAACTTCGGTACGCTTTCCCCACGGATGCTCACAGCCTATGCATCCGCTCTCTGAAGAGTACTCCCCGTACCTACTCTCTTTTTCCTCGCGTTTAATCTTATTTATATTAGTACAATTTTTATCCTTTGTCAAGTTGTTTTTCAATTTTAGATAAAACTTTGAACACTTAAGTTGAAGTTTAGTAATATTTTTGAGATTTAATGTTAACCATTTGTTGACATTGTTCGCTATTTATGGTAATATATTGTCATCTTATTAAATGGAGGGAACCTCTAAATGGACAAGTTATTCAAGTTAAAGCAAAACGGCACAACTGTCAGGACAGAAATCATAGCAGGTTTGACCACTTTTATGACGATGGCATATATCATCGCCCTCAACCCAAACCTGCTGACTAATTTCGGTGCAGAAGGTACAGGTCTTTGGAACGCGGTATTCCTTGCAACCTGTATTTCTTCAGGTATCGGTACCATCGTTATGGCGTTCTTAGCAAACAAACCTTTCGCTATGGCCCCGGGTATGGGACTTAACAGCTTCTTTGCTGTTGTCGTCGCAAATATTGCAGCCATTACAAGCATGTCTTATCTTGAGTCTTTCCAAGCCGCGTTGTGCATCATTCTTATTGAGGGTATTATTTTCCTTATTCTTTCCATCCTCAATATCCGCGAAAAAATCGTCAATGCTATTCCTCTCGGAGTAAGACTTGGTATTGCCCCTGCAATCGGTCTTATGCTTATGAATATTGGTTTTGGTTCAAATGCAGGCATTTATGATGCTAACGGTAATGCTTATTACGCAATGAAGGATTTCTTCGGTGCACTTACTCCCAGCCTTATTCAGACTAATATGGGCGACAGCTACGGTGCTTTGGTTTTGACTGTTGTCACCATGCTTATCGGTGTATTTGCTATTGCTGTTCTTTCCCATTACAAAGTTAAGGGTGCTGTCCTTCTTGGCATGCTCGCCTCCTGCGTCATTTATTGGGGCGGTCAGCTTATTTTCTTCAATACCAATCCCTTTGCTTCTCTTGCAACCGCAAGCTGGATTCCTCCTTTCAGCGATATGTTTGAAAATACCTTTTTCAAATTTAATTTTGCTACCCTCTTTGATATTGGTTGGTTTACTGCTATTACTCTCATTATCACTTTCTGTATCATTGATATGTTTGATACAATCGGTACAGTCGTTGGTACTGCTTCAAAAGCAGGTATGCTTGATGAAGACGGAAATATGCCCAATATGCGTGAATGTCTTACCGCAGACGCAGTCGGTACTGTCGCAGGTGCTATCACCGGTACCTCTACTGTTACAACCTTCGTAGAATCAGCCTCCGGCGTTGAGGAAGGCGGCAGAACGGGACTTACCGCTCTTGTCACCGGTATCCTTTTCCTTGCCTGTATGTTCATCGCACCTCTCGCCGCAATTATTCCTGCTGCCGCGACCTCAGCCGCACTTATATATGTCGGTATTTTAATGCTTTCCGGACTTAAGAATATAGATTTCAGCGACATGTATCAGCTACTTCCCGTTTCAATCATGCTCCTTGCAATGCCTATATCCGGCTCCATCGGTCACGGTATCGGTCTTGCTATGATTTCATATACAGTTCTCAAGGTTTGCACCGGAAAGTTCAAGGATGTTTCCATTCTTACTTATGTAATTTCCGCTCTCTTCCTTGTTAAGTTCTTTATTGTTGCGTAATCAAAATCAATATTCTGCCGTGAAGCATAAGCTTCACGGCAGTTTTTTATTATTTTGAAAACAAATTTATATCTTATTATTGAAGAGTTTGTAAAACCATGATATAATTATTTCATATATAAAGGAAGGATGCTGTTATTATGGATATTTTTGCAGAATGTATGGTCAGAAGAAAATTAACTCAGAAAGAAAGCCTTTTCAGAAGCTTAATGTGGGGCATAATCTTATTTGTTATTTTCTTTTTCGGTATTTGCGGATTTTTTTATAATCAAATTCTTTTTTTAATACTCTTTCTTTTTGCAACAACTATGCTCATCTTGGATAAATACTATTTCCATAAAGTAACTGTCAAGCTTTCATCTGTGATTGAATATGAATATACCCTCGTAAATGCGGAGCTTGATTTTGATAAAATCGTTGCCAGAGAAGAGAGAACCCGTCTTTTGACAGTTAACTTAAAGAATATCGAATTGTTTTCTCCCGTCAAGCTTATGCATCACAATGAGCTGCAACGCAGTAATTTCAAGACCGTTGCCGATGCATCAATCGCTCCTGACGATGAAAGCACTTATGTTTTGATTTGCGAACACGATTTATACGGAAAAACACTTATTTATTTTTCTCCCAACGAGGCTTTTCTTGAAGCGTTACTGCCTTGTGTTCGCTCAAAAACACGTACCGCTTAAAATAAAGGGGTTGTTTTTATGAAGGTTTTAACTTCGGCTCAAATGAGATATACCGAACAGCGCGCAGCGCTTGAGGCAGGTATTTCTCTTTTAAGGCTTATGGATAACGCAGGTTCTGCCGCAGCACGTATAATACGCGGCTGTATTGACGTCACAGGTAAAAAGTGTGCCGTAGTTTGCGGTGCAGGTAATAACGGCGGTGACGGTTTTGTTGTTGCCCGCAAGCTTTGCGAAGCAGGTGGAGATGTAAGTATAATCCTTGCCGCCGGTGCACCCAAAACTGCTGATGCAGAGAGTATGCTTGAAAGAACAAAGTATCAGAACATTCCTGTTTATGATGCTGCTCTAAGGCTTATTGATGTGGGTTCTGTTATAGCTTCAGCTGATGTTATAGTCGATGCAATATTCGGCATAGGCTTTCACGATGATGTCGACGGCTTGCCCGAAAAGCTTATCGACCTTATAAATGTAAGTACCGCAAAAGTATTCTCTCTCGATATCCCCAGCGGCATGCATGCCGACGACGGTACTGTGGGCAAAAAATGTGTTAAAGCAAGCTATACCGTAACCTTCACTTCTCCTAAGCCTGCTCATTTAAACGTTATGGCAGTTCCGCTTTGCGGTCATATTGAAATAGTTGATATCGGTATTCCCAAACAGATTGTTGAGTCATCTCAATCAAGCATAGAGCTCATTGATATTAAAACAGTGCAAAAAACGCTTCCTAAACGTAAGTTTGATTCTCATAAAGGCGATTTCGGTACTCTACTTGCCATCTGCGGAAGCTATACTATGCCGGGTGCCGCTGTACTTTCTGTTTCAGCGGCGGTCAGAAGCGGTGTAGGGCTTGCCATTCTCGCAACAAATGACAGAGCCTTTCCGCAAATTGCTCCCCGTTTATCTGAACCAATATACGCTCCACTGCCGTCGCTCTCTAATGAAAGCATTGATTTTGACGCGGCAATTCCTGCCGTTGAAAAGGCTATGGCTAAGGCAACATGCATACTCATAGGCTGCGGTATGACTACCGACGAAAGCTGTGTTAAGCTTTTAAAATATATAATAGAAAATTCGGCCTGCCCAATAGTTATTGATGCTGACGGCATAAATATCTTAGCCGAGAATATAGATATATTGCAGAGGGCAACAGCTCCCGTTATCATCACTCCTCATCCCGGCGAAATGTCGCGATTAATGAAGCTTACCGCAGAGCAGGTGCAAAATAACCGTTTTCTCGTAGCACGCCAGACCGCTTTAAGGCTTAATGTTACTACCGTTTTAAAGGGCGCTTACACTATCATTGCTTCCCCTGACGGCAGATTTTTAGTCAATGCCAGCGGTAACGGTGGTATGGCTTCTGCCGGAGTCGGCGATGTTTTGGCAGGTATTATCTCGGCACTTGTAGCGCAAGGTCTTGATCCTTGTGACGCTGCAATGTGCGGCGTTCATCTTCATAGCCTTGCAGGCGACAGATGTGCTGAAAAATATTCGCAATACGGTATGACAGCAAGTGATATCGTCCGTGAACTCCCTCTGCTTTTTAAAGAATTAGGCAGATAGGAATGATTTTTTGAAACATATTTTTGCTATTATTTGTGTTATATCCCTTTGTTTTTGTGTGTCCTGTAAAAGCCAGAATAATATTACTGCGGCTGACCTGTTGGGCAAAGCTTTCTCCTGTAATATTGCCTTTAGTATTTCAGGGACAGAATTCACCTCTGATTTTATTAAAACAGACGAGAAAGCAGCTTTGACTCTTACCTCTCCGAAAACCGTCGAAGGCTTTACCTTTGAAAAAAGCGATAGTACAGTAACTCTCTCTTATAACGGAATCGGACTTTCCGTCTCTGAGGATAAATTGCCCTTCGAAGCTGCTTCAACAAATATTTTGAGTTTTTATTCCGAGGACCTCAGCCAATATTCAGTTGAAGTCCGCGAGGACGGTATATATCTCAGTCTTGATAGCTCAGGTATTACGGTATATACCGTTTTCGATAAAGAAACCTTAGTGCCCTTACGCACCTTTGACCAAAATAATAGCTTTGAAATCACTTATTCCGATTATCAGCTTTTATAGAAAGGAAAAATCAGTGAATATATATAACAGTATTACTGAGCTTATCGGCCATACTCCTCTTATAAAATTAAATAAAATCTGCAAAAATATAAATGCAGAAATTTTGGCAAAAGTAGAATATTTTAATCCTGCAGGAAGCATTAAAGACAGAGTAGCATTATCTATGCTTAAAAATGCTATTTCAAAAGGTGAAATCACTTCAGGCGGAACGGTTATTGAGCCGACAAGCGGCAATACAGGTATAGGCATCGCCGCAACAGCTATATCCTTCGGGTTAAAAGCCGTCATTGTTATGCCCAATTCTATGAGCATTGAGCGAATTAAGCTTATGACAGCTTACGGAGCCGAGGTTATTTTAACCGAAGGAAAGCTCGGTATGACTGGCGCCATTGCAAAGGCAGAGGAAATTCATAAAAGCACTCCCAACAGTATTATCGCAGGACAATTTGTTAATCCTGCAAATATTGCCGCTCATTATAATACTACTGCTCCCGAAATTTGGGAGGATACCGAAGGAACTATTGATATATTTGTCGCAGGCGTAGGTACAGGTGGTACCGTTACGGGCGTCGGTAACTATTTAAAAGAAAAAAATCCTGATATCAAAATCATTGCAGTTGAGCCTTCCGATTCCCCTCTTTTAAGCGGAGGCAAGGCCGGTGGACATAAAATACAAGGTATCGGAGCTAATTTTATTCCTGAAATATTAAACCGCGATGTTATAGATGAAATTATTACTGTTTCGTCAGAAGATGCCTACTCTGCTGCACTTAGGCTTGCAAAAGAAGAGGCTCTGCTTTGCGGTATTTCATCAGGTGCAGCCCTTCATGCGGCGCTGAGCTTAGCTCAAAGAAGTGAAAACCACGGCAAGCGTATCGTAGTTCTGCTTCCCGACAGCGGCACGAGATATCTTTCAACGGATTTATTTTAGGATGATAATTAAAATGATAAGAAAAATAACTTATTCTGATTTTAACGGTTTATTAAAGCTGTATATGCAACTTCACAACAATCCTTTTCCTGATAAAAATTTATTCAATGGTTATAGTAAATACCCCCCAACAGATTTTATATTATCTGTTGAGGGTTATTTTTTTCAGTCTTTCATATGTCGGCATTCTTTTGCATATGTATTAATAAAAAAGAAAGGAAGATTATCAAAATGAAAATGTTTACATTTAGATTTGAAACAGTTAAGCTTCTTGCCGTTTTTGTGGGTGTATGCATTATTTTTGGAGTATTGCTGGTTGCAGGAGGCTTTGGAAGCATAGGCGCAGAAATAGTATCTGCCGCTACAGTTGAAAGCACCCCCAACATGGAGGATAATGAGGTTCGGTTGGAGTTTTTAAAATCCTTTGGCTGGGAGGTAGAAGAAAACCCCGTTTCGGGAAAAACTGTCACAATTCCTGAAACCTTTGACGCTGTTTACAGAAAATATAATACCGACGTTCAGGTACCTTACGGCTATGATTTAACTAAATTCGCAGGAAAGAAGGTAACTCTCTACTGTTACCGTATTCTTAATTACCCCACCAATGATGATGTTTTTGCAAACATCTTAGTTTATGACGGGGAAGTAATCGGCGGAGATGTTTCTTCAGTAGCATTAGACGGATTTATGCACGGTTTTTCTATGCCAGACGGTATTATAGCGCCAACAAACGCGCAGCTTAACGACTAAGGACCTTATTTTTAATAAGTCTTAAAAGGCGGCGGAAACGCATTTTACAAATATAAAGCTTATCTTTAAATGTACCTAATTCATATCGTACACCGTCTTTAATAAAAGCTACTGCCACCGCCTCGACCTGACCATGCTTGACCCCGTGTTCATATACTATCTGATTATCACCTATGAGAATATATCCATCTTTATTCTGACCGACAATTCTATGCAAAACAAAGCTGCCGTCCTCTCTGCGATACAGCGGAATATCAAACCTTTTCAGTTTTTCCGGAGCTTTTACCAAAACTATGGTATCCACGCCGTTTCTGAGCATCGGCATCATACTTACCCCACGGGTTATAAAAGAAAATTCGCCGCCCGAGTCAAGTACTTCGCGCATTATGGGATATAATTCTTCAAGAGATACTTTCATTAAATATTCTCCGTTTCACGCACTTTTAAAAGAAGTGCGTTTTTTTCATTTTCTATTTCTCCGTCAATCACTAAACCCAGAAGCTTATTAAGTATTTCGCCTATTTCTTTACCCTTAAAGCCCAAACCGATTAGGTCATTACCATCTAATTCTAAGTCCTTTACGCTTACACAGGCTTTTTCTTCTTCAAGCTTATTAATAATGGCTTCAATTTCATTAAGAGCTACTTCATTTGACCTAAATTCTGGTGCCTGAGCATAGAGGTCGGCACGTTTCAACTTTATCAGCAGCCGTGCAGCTTCAAAATTCATTTTACCCAGCAGACGCTTAACATTTTTCTCAGTTGGCGCAAAGCGATAATCATGGTACTTTATCAGCTCCACAACTCTCTCTCTCGTCTTGTTATCACTCTTAAGCCTACGTAAAACGCAATCAGCAATACGCGAGCTTTCCTCCGGATGCCCGCAGAAATGAAAAATCCCCTTTTCATCTTCTGTTTTACATTTTGGCTTTGCAATATCATGAAAAAACGCCGACAGCCTTAATTCTTCCGTCGCGTCTATACAGGATAGCGCCTTAACGGTATGGGTATAAACATCATAAATATGATGAGGATTATTCTGGTCAAAACCGACACAAGGGGCTATTTCGGGTATGATCTCACATATTACATCAGAAAATTCGGTCAGTACATTTTCAGCATTTTTACCGCATATAATACCTTTAAATTCGATAAAAATACGTTCTGATGAAACGTATTTCAGTAAATGCTTTAATTTGTGTACAGCTTGTGCGGTATCTTTTTCGATAGAAAACCCTAATCTTGAAGAAAATCTCAGCGCCCGCAAAATTCTGAGTGCATCTTCCGTAAAGCGTTTATTTGCATCTCCAACTGCGCGAATAATCCCCTTTTTCAAATCATCTCTTCCACTGAAATAATCAATAAATCCGCAGTCAGGTTCATAAGCTATGGCATTAACGGTAAAGTCGCGCCGCCCAAGGTCTTCATTAAGCTTTTCAGTAAAACTGACTTTATCAGGATGTCTACCGTCAGTATATTGCCCATCAGTACGCATAGTTGTGATTTCGATAGGCTCTCCATCTATCAAAACAGTTACGGTACCGTGCTTTATCCCTGTTTTTATTACAGTAAAATCGCAAAAGCATCTTTCCGTGTCAACAGGTTCTGCGTTAGTTGTAATATCGTAATCATGCGGTATTTGGCCTAAAAGCACATCACGGACACAACCTCCGACAAGATAAGCCTTAAAGCCGCAATCTTTTAGCCTTTCGATAGCAAATTTAACGTAATTGGGTAAAAACACAGTCTTCTCACCGCCTATTTTGTATTTTAACATTTATGTCATTTAATTGCAAGTATAAGTTATTTTTCAAACTTTCTTAACACGGTTATTATTAATATATAGTATTATTAATATGAAAGGATTTGATTATATGCGTAGAACAAAAATCGTTTCTAACTTAGGTCCTGCTAGTTCTGATGAAGCTGTAATAGAAAATATGATAAAAAACGGTATGAATATAGCACGACTTAATTTTTCACATAATACTCACGAATATCACGGTAATATGATTGAAAACTTCCGCCGGGTTCGTGACCGCTTGGGTCTTCCCGCCGCGGTAATGCTTGATACCAAGGGGCCGGAAATCCGCATCGGTAAGATAAAGGATAACTGTGCCCTTCTAATAAAAGGTTCACCTTTTACTTTTACTACCGAAGAAATATTAGGCGACGAAACACGCGCCTTTGTTAATTATCCCCTTTTACCTTCAAAAGTAACTGTCGGAACCAAAATACTTCTTGATGACGGTAAAATTGTCATGGAAGTTAATTCCTGTACTGAAAAAGAGATAAATTGTACCGTTTTAGAGGGTGGAGAATTAAAAAATCAAAAAAGCATAAATGTTCCCAATACTCAGCTTGATATGCCGTATTTAAGCGAACGTGATAAGTCGGACCTTCTTTTCGGTATCGAGCAGAACGTTGATTTTATTTCTGCCTCTTTTGTCCGCAGTAAGGACGATGTAATTGCTTTAAGAAAATTTCTTGATTATCACGGCGGTCATTCAATTAAAATTATATCTAAGATCGAAAACAGCGAAGGCGTTAATAACTTTACTGAGATTCTTGCTCATTCTGACGGTATTATGGTGGCACGCGGCGATATGGGTGTTGAAATCGACTTTGAAAAGCTCCCAGGTATTCAGAAGAAGTTTATTCGCGCATGCTTCCAATCCGGTAAAATGGTTATTACCGCAACTCAGATGCTTGAATCTATGATAAAAAGCCCCACTCCCACCCGTGCTGAAATAACCGACGTTGCCAATGCAGTTTTTGACGGCACTTCTGCCGTTATGCTCTCAGGCGAAACCGCAATGGGGGTTAACCCGGCAAGAGTTGTGAGCGTAATGGCAAAAATCGTTGAGCAAGCCGAAAACGACGCTTTCGATATGGATGTTTATAACGATATGAAATACACCATCAACTACAACGACACCACTAATGCCATTTGTGATGCCGCCTGCACTACAGCTCGCGATATCAGGGCAAAGGCAATTATTGCAGTTACCGAATCGGGACTTACCGCAAGAAAAGTATCAAAATTCCGTCCTCTTATTCCCATAGTAGCCGCAACTCCAAATATAAAGACCTTTCATCAGCTTTCTCTTTCGTGGGGTGTATACCCTGTCCTTGCAAGGGTACAAAACGACGCCGACAGCCTCTTCCGTCACGCAATAGATTGTGCAAAGCAAATTGATATTGTTGAAACAGGAGATATTACCGTTATTACTGGCGGTGCTCCCAGCAAGCAAGCAGGTACAACTAACGTTATTAAGGTGCAGGTAGTTTAATATATGCGAATTAAAAATATTGGAATTTTGGCACACGTTGACGCAGGAAAAACAAGCGTGACAGAGCAATTATTATATCTCAGCGGCGCAATACGCAATGTCGGAAGTGTCGATTCGGGTACAGCGCAAACCGATTTTCTCTCAATAGAGCGTGAACGCGGAATTTCCGTCAGATGCGCTCATACGAGTTTTACATATAACAGCTGTAATGTCAACCTCATTGATACTCCCGGACATACAGATTTTGCAGGCGAGGTCGAGCGAAGTCTTATTGCACTTGACGCGGCAATTTTGGTAGTATCTGCAGTGGAGGGTGTGCAATCTCATACTGAAAATCTATGGAACGCACTGAATGCAATGGATATTCCCTCTGTAATCTTTATAAATAAGATAGACCGTGCAGGAAGTAGGTTTGATGAGCTTTTAAATCATGAGCTTCTCACCTTAAAATCCCATGGCAAGTTTGTTCCATTTACAGTGCCGCAAAACGAGGGCTCCGATGCCTGTTTAGTGCAGAGCTCTGATAAAAGCGCTATTGTTGAATTTGCCGCAGATTTTGATGATACTATTGCCGAAGCATTTCTTGAAGGACAGGCTCCCGACGAAGCTTTGCTTTGCAATATCATTACCAATTGTATTGCCGAAAGGAAGCTATTCCCTGTTCTTTGCGGTAGTGCTAAGGTCGGAGTCGGAGTAAAAGAACTGCTTGATTTTATTGTGGATAACTTACCCGATGCAACCGCTGACGATAAGCTTTCGGGAGTTGTTTTCGGTATTGAGCATGATAAAGCTATGGGCAAGATTGCACATGTTCGGCTTTTCGGTGGGAATTTAACCGCACGTGATACACTGTCCAACTATGATGACGGCAGTAAGATTTCGCAAATACGAAAATTCAATGGTCAAAAATTTATTGATATCGGAAGTGTTTCGGGCGGTGATATCGCGGCACTTTGCGGCTTAAAAAATGCCTCAGTCGGCGATATTATCGGCGAATATGAGCGAAAAGGATATTCCTTTGCCAATCCTTTTTTAAGTGTTAAGGCCACTCCTGCCGATGGCGGCGATATTCAGCCGCTGCTAAATGCTTTGCGTGAGCTTGCGGCTGAAGAACCTCTACTTAACTGTAAATGGGAAAAGACAGAACGCGAGATATTAGTCAGTATTACGGGTAAGATCCAGCTTGATGTATTAAAGGCTTTACTGCTTGAGCGCTACGGACTTAAAGCCGAGTTTTCTCCGCCCAGCGTTATTTATAAGGAAACACCCACAAACAGCGGAATCGGTTTTGACGCATATACTATGCCGAAACCCTGTTGGGCAGTTGTCAAACTAAATATTGAGCCATTGCCGCGCGGCAGCGGTGTAGTTTTTGAGAAAGAAAAGATAAGCAACAACACGCTTGCATATAAATATCAGGATCATATTCGTACTTCATTTTTTCAAAATCTTGAGCAAGGACCACTCGGCTGGGAGGTAACAGATTTCCGCTGCACGCTTATCGGCGGCGAGCATCACAGTATACATACGCACCCATTGGATTTCTTTGTTGCTACACCTATGGCACTAATGAAGGGCTTAGATGAAACCGGCACTACGTTGCTTGAACCTTTCCTTAAGATCAGAATTACTGCTCAAGCTGATCTGCTCGGAAAATTGGTGAGCGAAATACTCGCCATGCGAGGCGAATTTGATCAACCCGTTATAAACGGAGATAAACTGACTATAGAAGCTTTTCTTCCCGTTGCAACAAGCCTCGACTTTCCTGTAAAGCTATCAAGCTTGTCAAGCGGAAAAGCAACATTATTCTCCTCATTTGCAGGATACAGGGAGTGTCCGCTTGAATTGGGCGCAACTACTCCGCGGAGAGGCATCAATCCCCTCGACCGTTCAAAATGGATTCTCTATTGCCGTGGTGCAATAACTGATGCACAGTAAAAATATCTATAACTCAAAAGGCAGGGATTCCCCTGCCTTTTATTTTTATAAAAAGTAGGTTTTCGCAAAAACGAAAACCTACTTTAATTATTCAATATTAATCATTCATTACCTTTAGATTGTGGTATCTCCGGTTTTAGAGATAAGATTTACATATGCTTCGGGAAGAGCCTTTTGCAAGGATGCCATGAGAGCATTTTCGCTATTCTTAGCCAGAGTTACCTCATAGATAAATTCAGCACCTGTCGGAGTTATATTCTTGACCTTTGCCTTAAATCTCTTGACTACTTTAGCCGAATTATTCTTACCTATTACAGTATCGTTTAGTGTATCCTCTGCCTTGGGCATTTCCGCGGCATCTCCCTTGATAACGAGCATATAAGTATTGGAATCTGCATTTATAAATCTGAATGCAATAAGAATTATCGCCATAACAACGCAAAGCGGAATTGCTACCTGATATAGACCCGTACCTGTTGCAAGACCGCCTGCAACTGCCCAGAAAAGAAATCCTACATCACGCGGATCTTTAATTGCACTGCGGAAACGGATGATGGAAAGTGCACCGACCATACCTAATGAAAGAGCGAGGTTTGAATTTATAACCATGAGTATCGCCGCGGTGACAATACATGTCATTACAAGAGTAATTGCAAAGCTTTTTGAAAATGCTACACCCGAATAAGTCAGCTTATATATAAAGAGAATAAAAAGCGAAACTATTATCGCGCTGACAAAGCGGAAGCAAATTGCCATAATGCCTATCTGAGAAGTAGTTGAGCCTAAAGTTGCAAGAATTTCGTTCATTTTAAAATACCACCTTTAATTAAATATAATCGCGACAGTCATAATATTTACTGACGGAATCGTAATTAGCGTTATAGTTGCCGATAATGTCATAAATAAACTGTGGCATAAAGCCACTGTATTTAACTTCCATTATAACCTCAGGAGTTACCTCAACAAACTGCATATCAGGGTCAAACAAATCAAGGTTGCCGTAATTTGCTCTAACCTTACCGTCAAAAGTAATACGTACATTTGATGTATGATATACGTAAGCTCTGCGGTCATATTCTACGGTAACTGCGGGATGATAGCCTTCTGTCATAATCAGTGCATATACTTCGTCAAGGAAATCGTTCCCACGCCCTAAAAGTATACTTGCATTTCCGTTAATTACTTCATAAACCTCTTCACGGGTGAGCCACGCAGAACGCTTACGCTGACTGGTACCGAATTTTTCTTTTATTTCAATCTTTGCTCGGTCCTGCTTTGGGTCGTATATACGGATACGCAACTTTTTTCTGTAAAATGTACCGATATCCTTATCAAAAAAATCGTTACTGCCGAAGTTGTCAAAATACATGCTTCTGACTATGTATCCCTTACCGCCGTAGCTAAATTTATCGGGTTCGATAAGCTTCGACAGTTTATCTGCCAAAACAAGATAATCCTTATATGCGATATGATACTTAGTTTCTTTTCTCAGCACGCATAAATTAGTATCTGCTTTTGCCGCCATAAACTCCCTCCCCTAATACTCTACCAAATAATTTTATAAGTTTAAAATTGCAATGTCAAGCATTTAAAGCAGATTTGAAGTTGATTTTATACTTTGTTAATATTAAATAACCGGAAGTTAATTCTATGTTAGATATTTATACATTTTTACTTGTTTGACAATGGGCAGTAAACGTAGTAGAATAGAAAAAGATATTTTCCTATAAGAAAGGTTTTTGCTATGTATAACGGTAAAATCATTGATATGCACGCTCATATCTTTCCTGAAAAAATTGCAGATAAGGCAGTCGCCTCCATCGGAAAGTTTTACGATTTGGGCATGACCAAAGACGGACGCGCAAGAACGCTGATAGAAAACGGCAGTAAGATTGGCGTAGAAAAATACCTTGTCTTTTCTACAGCCACTACCGCTTCACAGGTCGACTCTATCAATAGTTACATTGCCGGCGAAGTAAATAATCATCCTGAATTTGTTGGCTTCGGCACTATTCACCGCGACGTGGAAAATCCCGAAGAGGTTATTGAAAATGTTATTTCGCTCGGTCTTAAAGGAATTAAGCTTCACCCCGATTTTCAACGTTTTAATATTGATGATGAAAAAATGTACCGTATATATGAGATAATCGACGGAAGACTGCCTATATATTTCCATACGAGCGACTCGCGATATCCTTATTCAGAGCCCGAGCGGCTTGCACGCGTTGCAAAGGATTTCCCAAAGCAAAGGGTTATAGGCGCACATTTCGGCGGTTATTCTCTTTGGGACAGAATTGGCTGCTACGACGGGTTAGACAATGTCTATTTTGATACATCAAGCTCACTTTTTCTTCTTGATAAAGAGACCGCAGTCGGTTTTATCAACCGTTTCGGAAAAGAAAAATTCTTTTTCGGTACGGATTATCCCATGTGGGACCATGTAGAAGAATTAAACCGTTTTCTTTCCTTGGGTCTTGATGACGAAACAAATGAAATGATACTCTATAAAAATGCTGAACTATTTTTAGGATTATGAAAAAATGCGTGGAAAATTCCACGCATTTTTTCGTCAGTCTGTATAAGAATAGACCTCGCCGCACTCGATATATTTTGTTTCAAATTCAGGGTGTTTATCATTGAGCATTTCGGCAAGAAGCCTCATTCCTCCCCTTTCGGAGCCGATATGTCCCATAACAAGGAAGGCTTTATTATATCCCAACTCAGCAAAATCGCGAGCAATTTCGCCCTCTTTCCATTCGCAGATTTCGCCGGTCAAAACAAAATCATTCTCCAAGAGCTCCTCTACTATATGTCCCGGGGTACCGAAACAGCAACCGATATTTTTTCCCTTCTTATCTGTGCATCCTGCAATTCTTATATGCTTAAGTCCAAGCTTTTCTTCTAAATGAGCAGCTAATTCTTTAGCTGTCATAGGCTCATCTAAAACATATCTGTTAACCGCAAAATATTTGCCCTTTACACGCTTACCTGATATATCCATAAATTTTGTCTGCCCGTCAAAAATTAGATCCGGTTCCATACCGTGAGCATTATCGTGAAAACGGAAAACACAAATTCCCTTTTCCTCAATGAGCTTCTTCTTTTCGTTACCTATTTCATAAGGAAAAACTCTATCCAGATGGTCATAGCACATAGGCTCATGAACAATAAGGAAATTTGCACCGTAATCTGCTGCTGCACGAATAACATCGGGAGTAGCAAACATTGACACGGCTACCTTTGTTATCTCTTTTTCCGCATCGCCTATTTTTACCGTGTCGCAGGTTTCATCATCGGAAAAAGTAACAGATGAATAAGATTTAAGCTCATTAATAAGTTCAGCTATTTTCATATTTATAAACATTCCTTTCCTTTAATTAGATTAATTATATCATACTTTTTTTAAAAATATATCGTTTTTGTTGACAGTAAGCTATAGTTTACTGTATAATTA
>CAYRPK010000010.1:0-16136 GCA_964426175.1 uncultured Eubacteriales bacterium
GTTTAAGCGACGTGGATTTTTTATTGCAGTAAATTTATAAATATGGTATACTGAGATATAAAATAATAGGAGTAACAGCGATGAAAAGGAATTTAAAGCGCATATTTTCCGTTCTTCTGATTATATCAATAAGTCTTGTTATTGTACCCTCTTGCGACAGCTTCGGCGCAAGCGCAGGATCATTGAGCAAATATTTTGCCGGCGAGATGCTCGAGCTTACCGTTCAGGTAACAAACGGCATGGGAAATAAAGACTCTGCAGAGGTAATGGCTAACAGCGTCGGTATGAGCGGAATGTATGCACCCAATCAGCTTCATTCAAACGCCGATGATGAAATGTATATTACAAAAGCTAATGCAGAAGATGTCGCTTTTACCTTTAAAATACTTGACACGGAGCCCGTCGGCAGAGTTTTTATTTGGAATTACTGTGTAAGCGGCGATGAAACAGCAGGCTTAAATAAAGTGACCGCCTCATATTCTCTTAACGGTGATACTTATACCGATATCGGTAAATTTGAAATATCAATAGGCGACAGCTCAGGTGAAGAAAGCTATTCTGCCGTAATTGATTTCGGCGGAGTTGCGGCTAAATATATTCGACTTACTCCTGACAGTCAAAACGGTAACCACGGAGACAGCAACGGTAGATACGGTCTTGCAGAAGTCAGAGCATACCGGTTTAAAACCCATCCCGAAAATAAAGGCGATGTAATAGTTTCACAGTACCAAGAAACTGACGGCGGTTCTACGGTCACCAACGGTACTAATATTACAAATAACCGCGGTATGAGCGGTGCTTTAAGTGCTAATGATAAACATTCAAACGACCCTGATGATATGGCACTTATGGATATTTCTTCGGGAAACCGCAGTTTTATCTTCACCCTTGACGGCACTTATCCCGTGGATAAGATATACATATGGAATTATAATGACCCCGATAATCTCGACGCTTGCATTAAGAACGCCAAGATATATTATTCTCCCGACGGAATTACTTATAAAGCAGTTAAAACGCAGGATGACGAAAAAGTACATACCTTATCCCAAGCAAGCGGCAAGGACGGTATTTCTGCCACTGACGTTATCGACGTAGGCGGCGCAAATGCAGGATATATCAAAATTGAAGTGCAGAAAAAAGACGGCACCTACGGCGGCGAAAGCATGGCAGGTCTTTCTGAGATACGTGTTACTGCCGCAAAAGGTTGGGCAGTTGAGCCTGCGCGCGATTGGACGGGACTTTTTTCACGTCAAGAGGGCTGGCTTGCGGCTGACGGTATTTTTACAGTTAACTTAAATGGCTATGACATTCAGGGTTCTATTAACGATGACAGCAAAACTCTGTTTATTTTCAGTGATACTGCCATCGGCTCGATTGATTATACTGATATGAGTGTTAACCAAACGGGATTTGTTAATCATACCTTTGCTTATCTTACGGGTGACGAACCTGATCCTAAAAACATTAAATTTGTGCTTGAAAATCCCACAAGCGGCGGAAATATTTTCGGGGATTCGATCTGGCTGACAGACGTAATTAGAGTTACTGAGGGAAGCGTCCGTATAGGCGGCTTTAAATTTAACAGTAATTGGGGTGCTGACAGAATGGATATGGCGACCGTTGCCATTTCGGACAGTGCCGAGGGATTTTTAAATCTTAGCCGTATGGCGGTTAAGCAAGGGGTTGCAATGCAATACAAAGAAAACGGTCAGGAAGTTTTGATGGTGTCGGGCTATCTTAATGAAAGCAAAACTACGGGAAATCCCAATGGTGACGGATATATCTATATGTACGGGTTCCGCAATGACGGCAGCGGAAAGAAAAACTTGGTTGTTGCTCGCTCACTCCCCGAAGATTTTGACAGCATCGACAGTTGGGAATATTATACCGGTACCGAATGGGAAAAAGGTATTGCAACGGCTAACACAAGTGACGCTCATATCTGCAAGGATGATGTGTCTTCCGAGCTCAGCGTAACTTATATTACTTCAGGTATGTTCAAAGGTAAATATATGCTTATCTATACCGCCTCAACAATGGGCCCCAGCATCAGATTTGCATTAAGTGACACTCCCGAAGGTCCTTTCGAGGAAATCACTCCCCTTTACTATTGCCCCGAGGAAAGTATTTATAAAAATTCGGGAGATGAGGGCTTTTATACCTATAACTGCAAGGCGCATCCTAATCTTTCCAAAGAGGGTGAACTTCTAATCAGCTATAACCTTAATTCTACCACTAATTACGGTATAGATACTTACAGATATCATCCCGAATTCTTGAGGATGTATGAAATAAAGTGATTATTAAAAAGGAGAACTTATTATGAAGATCGCACTTATTGCACACGACAAAAAGAAAAATCATATTATTGAGCTTGCAAAAAAATACAAGGACGTCCTTGCTGGGCATGAGCTTTATGCTACTGGTACCACGGGAACGCTTATCACGGGAGAAACAGGACTTTCCATACACAGAATGAAAAGCGGCCCCTTAGGCGGCGATCAGCAGATAGGCGCAATGCTGGCTGACGGCAACCTTGACCTTGTTATATTTCTGCGCGATCCTTTGACTGCTCAGCCTCACGAGCCTGATGTTTCTGCGCTTCTTCGTCTTTGCGATGTTCAGAAGATACCACTTTCCACCAATATGAGCAGTGCAGAAATTATGCTTGAGGCACTTAAAAATAAGATTTGGTTTGAATAAAGGAGCCACATGATGAATTTTTCTGAAATCGCTAATGCGCGTCAATCCTGCCGTAATTATGATAAAAACCGTCCTGTTGAAAGGGAAAAGCTGGATGCAGTTTTGCAGTCGGTGCGGTTATCCCCATCCGCCTGCAACGGTCAACCCTATCATTTTACAGTTTGCCACGGCGAAAAGGCAAAGGCCGTTGCCGCCGCTACTATGGGAATGGGTATGAATAAGTTTGCCGATAAGGCACCCGTCATGATAGTAGTTTCGGAGGAGCCTTACGTTAAATCCGCGGCTTTTGGCGCTAAGATAAAAAATAACGATTACCGTTCCATTGATATCGGTATTGCAGTCGCCTATCTAACAGCGGAGGCAACTGCTCAGGGACTCAGCACCTGCATTTTAGGATGGCTTGACGATAATAAAATTCGAAATATCTGCGGTTTAGAGCAGCCTGTCAGGCTGGTTATTACTCTTGGTTATGCCGCTGAAGCGGATAAGCAGCGCGATAAGAGGCGTAAAAGTCTTGAGGAGCTTGTCAGCGAAATATAACGGAGGGACTTTATGAATTTATATATCGTGCGGCACGGGCAAACTGCTTGGAATGCTGAAAACAAGATATTGGGCATTACCGATATTGAGCTAAACGAGGAAGGACTCAGACAGGCTGAGGAGCTTGCTCTTAAAATGGCGGATAAAAAAATTGATATAGTCATCACCTCGCCGCTCAAAAGAGCTTTTATGACGGGCAAGGCGGTAGCTGATAAATTAAATATTCCCTTGACTACCGATATTCGCCTTATTGAGCAGAATTACGGTTCGTTTGAAGGCACAGACCGCTTTGGCAAAGGTTTTCTTAACAATAAGCGAAATTTTGCTTTTAAATATCCCGATGGCGAATCCATGATGCAGGTGGCATACAGGCTCTACGGTTTTCTTGATGAAATAAAGGAAAAATGCAAGGGCAAAAATATCCTTATCGTCACTCACGGCGGTGTTTGTCGTGTTGCCAAGACGTATTTTGTGGATATGACAAATGACGAATTTTTCAATTATTCCGCAAGCAACTGCCAAATTGAAGAATATAGGCTGTAATAAAGGCGGTGAAATGCTTGAAAAAATGACTGATAATTATATTTGCGGTTTTTGTTGCGGCAATAATCACCCTTTTTCTGCTTGTTTTTAGCGGAATAATATTGCTCAACGCTCCCGCCGCTAAAAATTATTCCGTAAGAGGTGTTGACGTTTCGGCATATCAAGGGGATATTGATTGGCAGACTCTGTCAAACCAGGATATTTCCTTTGCATTTGTCAAGGCTACTGAGGGAAGCTCTTTTGTAGACAGGAAATTTGCTTTTAATTTCAGTGAAGCTCAAAAAACGGAGCTCAAGGTCGGTGCATATCATTTTTTCAGCTACGACAGTTCGGGTATAACTCAAGCGGAAAATTTCATTAATACCGTTAAGCCTTTCGAGGGAATGTTGCCTCCCGTTATCGACCTTGAATTTTACGGAGATAAAGAGAAAAATCCACCTGATCGCGATAAAGTCGCCACCGAGTTGCAGGCTATGTTGGATGCATTAGAGCAGCATTACGGACTCCAGCCCATTATTTATGCCACTGAAAGATCATATGAATTATATCTTTCGGGCGGATATGAAGAATATGATATCTGGATCAGAAATGTTATTTCGAAGCCTGATTTGGCCGATGACCGAAGCTGGACTTTCTGCCAATATACCAATCGCGGTAGGTTAGATGGCTATAACGGAGAAGAAAAATATATTGACATAAACGTTTTTTGCAAAATGAAAGAAGAATTTGATAATTATCCTAAATATAAATCGGAGTGATTACATTGCTTATAGATCTACATGCACATTCGTCAGGTATCAGCTGGTGCTGTCGGTATGATGCCAAAACAGTTTTGCAACACGCAAAGGAAATAGGCCTTGACGGTATAGTTTTAACTAACCATTATCAGGCTGAATATATTACTGACGGTGATACTGAGGGATTTATCACGCGTTATTATGATGAATATCTGCTTTGTAAAAAGTTCGGCGACGAAATGGGTATGAAAGTCTTTTTCGGAATTGAAGTCACCGTTCGGGCTACTCCTAATGTACATCTTCTAATTTACGGTGCGGATAAAGAATTCATGTTCAAAAATCCCATGCTTTTTGATATGCCCCTAAAGGAATTACACAACCTTTGCCGCAAAAATGGTTGCGCTCTTGTTCAGGCGCATCCTTTCAGAAACGGCAGTACTATTCTAGATACTCGGTATTTAGACGGACTTGAACTTAATTGTCATCCGCTTTACGATGGGACTCACCGTGATGAGCTGGTAGCAAAAGCAAAGGCTGAAAGCTTGATGCTGACCTGCGGCGGAGATTATCACGGCGATACTTACCGTACGAATTGCGGAGTCTATCTTCCTGATGATATAACTAATATCGCAGAATTTATTTTAAATGCAAAATCTGTTAAACTTCGTATTCAAGAGCCTCACAATGAGGTTTATGAAAAAGAATTTGCAGTCAGATAACCGCAAATTCTTTTTTTTACATTTCTATTTCAATGCCGCAGACTGACATTACAAATTCGGCATACACTGCATTCGCCCAAGAAAACCATTCACGGGTAAAATTCTCGGGATTATCCTTATGAAAACCTTCATGAACTAGGTTTGTTCCTGCGTCAGTTTTCTCGAATATATCAAGCAAAGCTTGCCTTTCCTTTTCGTCTGTTGAGGTTATACCCTGAATTGCCAAAGCGATATGCCAGATATAATCTTTCGGTGTATGCGGACTGCCGATTCCCTTAGCCGCAGTTCCCTCAAAATAGAAAGGATTATCATTGCTTAAAACCCAACGGCGGGTATTAAGATAAAGCTCGTTATCCTTATTGCAATAACCGAAATACGGCATTGATAAAAGGCTCGGTACATTGGCATCATCCATACGGATATTATTTCCGAAGCCATCGGTTTCGTAAACGAACACTCCGTCTGCCAATGCAAATTTATGTATTCCCTCATCTATCTGTTCCTTTAATTCTTTTGCTCTTTTCGCTAAAGCTTCATCGTGATAAGTCTCGATAAAAATTTTTTCAAGATAGGAAAGCACCGTTACAGCAAACATATTTGACGGTACTAAATATCCATAAATACAGCGGTCGTCGCTGGGACGAAATCCCGACCAAGTCATACCCGTTACCTTGACAGGATTGCCCTTTCCCCCACATGGGAGGGTATCAGTTTCGGGACAATCAAATCTTTCAAAGGTATAATTTGAATTTTTGCAGTGATCCTGCTCAAGCTTCCATAAGTCTAAAATACATTTTGCCGCATCATAAAATTCGCCGTCAAAATGACTGACTATGCCGGTATTTTTATAGTAAAGATAAGCCAGCTGAATGGGATAGCAAAGAGAATCTATCTCATATTTTCTCTCCCATATATAAGGCTTCATCTCCGTTTTATCCGTCTGATGCCCCAAGCCGTTATCACTTTCATTAAATGCATTGGCATAAGGGTCACGCAAAATACAGCGAATCTGCTTTTTCATAACTCCCTCGATGATTTCACGGACACGGGGTTCTTCCTTCGCGGTTAAAAGATATGGGCGAAGCTGATTGGTACTATCCCTCAGCCACATTGCCGGAATATCACCCGTCAGCATAAAAACTTCCCCGTTCTCACCGAAGCGAACGGTATTTTCCAAGGTATCATTAAAACAGGCCTCAAACATTTCTACCGTTTTAGGTCTGTCTTTCATTTTTTCCCGTACTAAGCTTAATATATCTTGTCTTGTCATAATAATCACCACACATATTATACATTCTTTTACTTTTTTATGCAACTTGAAATTATATGTTTGTTTTGATATACTTATAAGGAAAGGATTGATTTTATGAGCAACAGATTTTATGCCGTTTGCGGTATAGTCGAAATTGACGGAAAGATTCTTTTTGTACGTCATACCTACGGCTCTGCAAAAGATAGAATACTGCTTCCGGGCGGCTATGTTAAAGAAAACGAATTGCCGACAGCCGCCATAGAACGCGAATTTTTTGAGGAAACGGGCGTAAAAACGACAGCAAAATCGGTTATAGCAATAGAATTTAAGTCTAATCAATGGTGCGTGATATTTACATTGGACTATGTTTCAGGCACGCCCCATTCCGACCATTATGAAAACAGTGAGGTTCTCCTGCTTTCTGCTGAGGAAGCAATAAATCGAGAGGATATCACAAATCTCAGCCGTAAAATATTGATTTCTTATAAAGATAAAAATTATTTATGTCTTAATAAAAGCGATTATATAGCAAAATCTGCCGATAAAAACAGTTACGCATTATTCGGTATGCAGTAAGGAGACGGTTATTATGTTTTTAGATGATATCACACTAGATACACAAATTACGACCGAAAAAGTTAAAATTGATAAAGATAAAATGATCGCATTTGCCATGGAATACGACCCAATTCCCTTGCACTACGATGAAGAATACGCCAAAAATACGCGTTTTGGAAAAGTAATAGCCCCTGGTGTTATGTCGTTTATGTGTATTTGGGCAAAGGTGGTTGAAACTAACCTATTCGGCGACGAGTTAATTGCAGGTAAATCGACAAAAATAGAGTGGTTTAAGCCGGTTTTCGCTGATGATGTTCTGATTGGTAAAGGACGAATCAGCAAAATTGAGCAACGTAATTCTTATAATGGAATTGCCGAACTGACTCTTGAGGTTTATAACCAAAACGGTGAGCTTGTGCTGACAAATGTCACAGAATCAATAGTTAAATATCGCAGTACTACCTAAATCTTGACTTTTTTAATTCATTATGCTATTATAATTTTATAGAAATTCATTTTGAATTTCTGATTTTAATAAAAGAAAGGAAGAAACTTATGAAACGTCTTCTCGCGCTTATCGTCTCGGGCGGAATGCTGCTTTCCGCAATACCTTTTGCGTCTGCCGAAGCAGAACTGTCCCCTGCACTCCAGACAATTGCGGCAATCAATTTTGATGATGCAAGTAATCAGGGGGTTTATCCTACGGGCAACTGCTCATCCGAATTGAGTGATACTATCGCTTATTCGGCGCCCTATTCACTTCACATTTATAACCGCGACCAAACCTGGAACGCTTCTGAATTTGATATGGGCGGCAAAATGAAGGAGGGCGATACCTACCGCCTTTCAGCTTATGTTTATCACGAATGTGAAGATGAGACCATGTTCCAGTTTTCACTCAAGGTCAACGAGGGTGAATTATACACCTATTGTGCCCAGACCGTGATACCTGCAGGTGAATGGACTTATCTCGGCGGTGAATATACAGTTGAGGAAGGTCAGACAAGCATCAAGCCGTATATCGAGCTCATCAGCTCCCTTGACTCTTTCTATGTTGACGATATCCGCATCGACCTCATCGACGGCGAGGTCATTTCAACTGAGATCGACGAAAGTGCCGTTTCTTTAAAGGACGCGTTTGATGATCTGACTATCGGCGCTTCTATCGGTTCATCGGTCATTTCTGCCGATCCCTCGGGTAATCAGCTAAAGCTTTTAACAAAGCATTTTGATACTATTTCCATTGAAAATCAGCTTAAGGCACAATTTGTTTTAGATTATGCCGAAACCTCCTCCGATGTTGCAAAGTACAACGAATCAGCGGCTCTTAGCTTCGCGGCGGCAAAGCCTTATATGGATTTTGCAAAGGAAAACGGTCTTAAGGTAAATGCTCAGGCACTTGTTTGGTTCAGCATGACACCCGAATGGTTCTTCCATGAGGGATATGACGTTAACAAGCCCCTTGCATCACGCGAGCTCATGCTCAAGCGTCTGGAGAATTATATCGAAGGAGTTCTTACATGGTGCGAAACGAATTACCCCGGACTTATCACCTCTTGGGTAGTCGTTAACGAGGCTGTTGACGGTGACGCCAATCCCAAGCTCCGCGAGGATGAGCTTTGGTATGCAACCATTGGTGAAGATTATGTTGCAAAGGCATTTGAATACGCAAATCTCTACCGTCCCGATAATTGCGTTTATCTTTATAACGATTATAATATGGAAGCTTATACTGAAAAAACGCAGTTTATCCTTGATTACTTAAATGATTACGGCATTATCGAAAACGGATATGTTGACGGAATAGGCTTCCAGGCTCATATTAAGATGTCATGGCCTGGAACGGGCAGTATGGAAGACAGTATGCGCATGGTTCACGAAGCAGGACTTAAGGTATTGGTAACCGAGCTTGACATCGCTTTCGGTCAATCAGAGGTCAACGGTTATGCTTCTGAATATTTCGCCTTCCGTGCTCAGCAGGAGCGTTACTATGAGATATTTGCATCTCTCCTTTCGCTCAAGGAAGAAGGCATCGACATCCCCGATATCACCCTTTGGGGCTTGACAGATGCTTACACATGGCTTACAGGTCAGTACGGTGAAACTCAGTACCCCTTGCTCTTTGATGAATATAATCAGGTAAAGCCCGCCTATTACGGCGTGCTTCAGGCGGCAGGCGTGCTTGAGCTTGAAAACCTTGCATTAGGCAAGGAGGCTGTTACCTCCGGTATTCAGGCTGATAATCATCCTGCTAATTACGCCTTCGACGGCAATCTTTCGACCCGTTGGGCTTCTCAGCGCGACGAAGGTCCTTACTGGATTTACGTTGACCTCGGCGAAAGCAAGACTTTTAATTTCGTTAAGCTCTATTGGGAATCAAGCTACGCTACCAATTACCGTTTACAGTACTGCGTTGAAGCACCTGAAAGCGAGGAAAATTGGGTAGATTTTACAGGCAAACTCAGCGGCGGCGGTCAGCGCAGCATCTTCACCGATGGCCCCATTACGGCAAGATACATCAGAATGTATGCTATCGAAAAGAATAACGACTGGGGTTGCTCGCTTTACGAAATGTGCGTCTACAATGACGAAACTATCCCCGACAATCCTTATAATAAGGATCCCAACGCTTCCGAAAACTATGCTTTTGAGAAGGAAGCGACTGCTTCTTCACATGAAAACAATCACACCGCCGCATTAGCAGTAGATGGCGATATGTCTTCACGTTGGGGCTCGCTCTACACAGATCCACAGAGCATTACTGTTGATTTAGGTGAAGAGATCCTCATTAACCGCGTTGTGCTCCGTTGGGAAACCGCTTTTGGTAAAGATTACACCATAGAGGTTTCTACCGATAACGAGAATTGGGAGACTGTTTACACAAGTGTAGGCGGTAAAGGCGGCGTTGAAACAATTGATTTTGATGATACTACCGCAAGATATGTTAAGATGAACGGTACAGCACGCGGCTCGTCATTCGGTTACTCATTATATGAATTTGAGGTCTATTACATGCTCCGCCCCGAGCCTGAGATCACTCCCGAGGATTTTGGTATCACGCTCGACGGTGACTATGCCTTAGGCTTTGCAGAGGGTGATGTTGCTGCAGATTATGAAGGTCTTGAATTTGACACCGATACCCTTGCAACGGGCTCTGTATTGACTTACAACGGTAAAGATTATATCGTTATTATTAAGGGCGATGTTTCGGGTGACGGTATTGTTAATTCTACTGACTTCGTGCAGATACGCAAGAAGTTCCTTGGACTGTATGAAATGAACGATACTCAGCTTCTTGCCGCCGATGCGGACAGTGACGGCAATATCAATTCCACAGACTTCATGCGGATAAGACGCCACTTTTTAGGTGTGTTTGATCTGTACTCATAATATTTTTATAAAAAAACCGTCGACGCAGTCCAACTGTTTGCGTCGACGGTTTTTTTATATTTTTTAATTATAAATGCTGACATATCACAAAAAGTATGATATAATTTTACTGCTTTAAAAATCATATAATGAGGAGATATGTTATCGTGAGAATTCTACGCAAGTTTTTATCTGCCCTGACCATATTTACGCTGATGCTAAATGCTTTTCCCACACAGTATTTTAATATCCATGCTCTCACCGAAGATAATTACGCTCAGCTCGTAAATACGCTCTTCGGTACAGATAACAACGAAGGCTCCACCTCGGCAGGCCCTGCATTGCCAAATGCATCTATTCATGCGAGTCCGGAAACGACTTCGCCTGACAACGGCGGCTACCACAGCGGTAACCCGATCGTAGGATTTGGTCAATTATATACGCAAGGCTCGGGTGGAACTCAGTCCTACGGCAACTTCCTTTTGTCTCCGCAAACGGGAGATATAAAAACTAAAGAAAGTGAGCATGCTTCTGTCGCAAGCAATGAGCATGGTCAGGCTAATTATTATTCCGTTAATTTGGATAAGTACGGTATAAAGGCGGAAATAGCACCGAGAGAACATTCAGCTATATACCGTTTTACATACCCCGCAACCGAAGATGCTTCTTTTATCATCGACGTAAGTCGAAAGATCGGTGGCTCCGTCGCACTTAAAAGCGGTTCAGTAACGATCGATAAAGAGAATAATACTATTTCGGGCGGCGGTACCTTTGGAAACAACTGGAATCCGAGTAACTGGGAAATGTATTTTGTGCTTTCCTTTGATCACGCTTTCAGTGAGATAGGCACGTGGGATAATTCCGGACTCAACGCTGATAAAATAACTCTTTCAAAAACTTCGGGTAATGAGCATTTTGGTGCATATGTAAAGTTTGACACTTCTGAAATCAAAGAAGTCAATGTTAAAATCGCCATTTCCTTTGTCAGTGTAGAGAAAGCGGCTGAATTCTTAGAGCATGAAATCAGCGATTTTGATTTTGATGCCGTAAAGGACTACGCCGAAGAAAGATGGAATGAAGTATTAGGCACCATCGAGCTTGGCAGTGAGGTTGACTCGGCAACAAAGCAGAAGTTCTATACCGCCTTGTATCATGTCAATATTCAACCGAGAGATCGAACCGAAGACCACGGAAACTGGGATGATTACTATACCTTGTGGGATTCATGGAGAACTGTTTTCCCCTTATTACAGCTCATAAGGCCCGACATAGTCGCGGATAACATCAATTCCTTTATCAGACGTTACGACGAAACCGGCATGATGTCTGACGCTTATATCCAGGGACAGGAATATTTGTGCGGTCAAGGCGGAAATGATATCGAAAATGTTATCGCGGACGCTTTTTTAAAGCAGATACCCGGAGTAGATTGGGAAGAAGCATATCGCGTGGCTAAGAGTGAAGCTGAAAACTACCGTTCCAAGCAATATGCCGAGGTCGGTTACCATTACAGCGGAACGCAGGCTATCAACGGTAAGAATTATTCATCTCGCTTAAAGCCGAGCTCCGCGACAGTAGGTTTTGCATATAACGACTATTCTATTGCCACAATGGCAAAGGGCTTAGGTCTGCAAGAGGATTACGAAAAATACCTTGCTTCGTCAAAAAACTGGCTTAATAATTGGGATGCCGAGTTGACTTCCTCCGACGGTTACAGCGGTTTTATCCACAAGCGTGCCGCTGACGGTTCTTTTGCCAGTGTTGACCCCAGTCTTTTCTTGCGAATGGACGGAACAGAGCGCATCTACCAAGGCTACAACGACGATTTCTACGAAGCAGGCATTTGGGAAGGAACCTACAGTCCTACCTTTGACTTGTCAACATTAGTAGAGCTAATGGGCGGCAAATATGCTTATGCAGAGCGTCTTAATTATGCATTTGAGCAAGGCTATATGAATTACGCAAATGAGCCGAGCTTTCAGACTATCTGGACATTTGCCTCTGATGAAGTACAGCGTCCCGACTTAGCAAGCCGTTGGGTTGATGATTATTTGCAGATGTATACTGATGCTGGCTATCCCGGCGACGAGGATAACGGCGCTATGAGCTCTATGTATTTATTTATGATGAGCGGATTTTTCCCGATGTCGGGTACGAATAACTACTATTTACACGGAACCAGATTACCCGAGATCACATATCACTTAGGTACGGGAAACGATCTTATTATCAAGGGCATCAACGCAGGCGGTGATAATATTTATGTACAGTCGGCAACATGGAACGGAGAACCCTTGTCTGTCTCCAAGCTTACCTACGAACAGATCAAAGATGGCGGAACCTTGGAATTCGTCATGAGCGATACACCGAGCGATTGGGCAAGAGCAACCGATATCGAGGTTCCCTCCGATGTTACTGATTTGAGCTTGGATAAATCGCTTCTTAGTCAAGGCTTATTGACCTTAACCTGGACTGCCGCAACAGATGATACACAGATAAAGCAATATAATATTTATTGCTCGGAGTCAGAAGACTTTGAGTTTAACGCTTCAACATTGGTCGCATCGACCGAAGAAACCTCCTATACATTCAATATTACTGGAAAAACACAGTATTACGGTATAGAAGCCACCGATTACTTTGGGAACAGCTCAAAGAACATACCTATTATCAAGGTAGATATAAGTGATAACGAAGCCCCTGTAATGAACGGCTCACTACAGCTCGATGAAAGTTATCTTAACGTAGGATTAGTTAAACTTTCCTGGGCAGAAGCGAGCGATAATACGGCAATCAAAGAATATATCATTTACAAAGGTACAATTGAGAATTTCAGCTTGACAAATGATACTTTCATCACAAAAACAACTGATCTATCTTTTATGGAAACAAAATCCGCAGGAATCTGTTACTATAAGGTCTACGCCGTTGATATTCTGAACAATGTATCACAGCCGCTTACATTGAAGGTACAAAACGAAAAAGGCTTGAGCGGTATAGCGGCCGGTGAGAACGAAAACGTAGCATTGAACAAAACTGTAACTGTTACCGGTCAGACAAACTCAAACGAAGCAGGCAAATACGCTGTTGATGGAAACAGTAAGACAAAATGGTGCTGTAAAGAGGCACAATCATCAGCAAACCCTGATTTTTGGTTGGAAATAGATTTGGGGGACGTTTATCAAATCAACAAATGGACGGTCATGCACGCATCACAATCGGGATTATCGGGAGAAATCGTTGCATACGATACAAGGGATTTCAAGCTTCAGGTAAAATCCGGAAACACATGGTTGGATATTGATACCGTCGCAGATAATACCGATCAAATTACGACAAGATCCGTACCGACATTTGAAGGACAGTACATTCGCTTATATATTTCCGATCCGGTTCAAAACAGCTCTACCGCAAGAACTACCCGAATTTACGAATTTCAGTTATTCAGCGCAGAGCCTACTGATCTCAGCATCACGCTCGACGGTGACTATGCCTTAGGCTTTGCAGAGGGTGATGTTGCTGCAGATTATGAAGGTCTTGAATTTGACACCGATACCCTTGCAACGGGCTCTGTATTGACTTACAACGGTAAAGATTATATCGTTATTATTAAGGGCGATGTTTCGGGTGACGGTATTGTTAATTCTACTGACTTCGTGCAGATACGCAAGAAGTTCCTTGGACTGTATGAAATGAACGATACTCAGCTTCTTGCCGCCGATACCAGCGGAGAAGGCACCATTAACTCCACCGATTATATGCAAGTACGCAGACACTTTCTCGGCGTTTATGATATTTACGCATGATATCTTAAGCATGATATCTTAAGCATGACAAAAAGCTTTCAACCACGATGGTTGAAAGCTTTTTATTTTATCCTATTATTTATTTCCGCTTGATGAAAATACAGCTAATCTTGCCGCAAGTCCTGCTGTAGTCAGAGTCTGGAGCCAAACCTTACCAGGGCCTGTCAAAGTGGTAACAAAAAGTCCTTCACCGCCGAAAAGTACATTTTTGAAGCCCTTTACTGTTTCTGCCGAATAACCGACCGTTGCCTCAAAGGCTGCCACATTACCGCTGTCTACCTTTAATTTTTCACCCGGCATAAGATTGATTTCTTTAACACTGCCGTCAATTTCGCAAAATACAAGTCCCGTACCGCTGTATTTTTGAAGAATAAAGCCTTCACCGCCGAAGAGTCCGCCCATAACCGATTTTGTCACATGTGCCGAAAACTCGATTCCAGGCGTCGCCGCCATAAACGCGCCCTTTTGAGCTATAATCTCATAACCGGATTTTAATTCAAAAATCTTAATTTGACCCGGCATACTTGCCGCTACGGTAATTTCCTGATTAGGCTGTACTGCTGTAAAATTCGCCATAAAAAGGCTGTCACCCGAAAGCATTCTTCCAATGCCCTTGCCAAATCCGCCGCGCATATTGGTTTCCATTTGAATACCGTCGGTCATCCAGCTCATACCGCCAGATTGCGTATATATCCTTTCGCCCTGCTCAAGAGTGAATGTTACAGCAGGAAAATCGTCGCCCCATATATTGTATTTCATTACAAATCCACCTTTATATGTATTTTTGGTCAATTACATCAAAAACGCCGCCCGTAGTTATTCTTAATTCAGGAATAACAGGAAGACTGACAAATGAAAGTGTCATAAAAGGGTCAATTTCCTTTTGCACTCCCAACTCATATGCGGCGCATTTCGCATCCTCAAGCTCGTTCCTTACGCTGAGTATATCCTTATCGCTCATAAGTCCCGCAATAGGCAAGCTGAGTTCTCCTATAATCTTACCGTGCGTCGCAACAGCAATACCTCCGCCGTTTTGTGCAACATGGTTTGCCGCAAATGCCATATCCTGTTCATCTGCACCCACGACGATAAGATTATGAGAGTCGTGAGCTATACTTGTAGCTATGGCGCCTTTTTTAAGCCCGTAGCCTTTTAAATATCCTATTCCCATTTGTCCCGTATTATGATGTCTTTCAATAACTGCTACCTTAAGTATATCAGCTTCTGTATTAATTTTATCTGCAAAGCCAAGATGCTCCGTCACAATTTGGCCGTTAACAAGGCCTACAAGGCCGCGCTTACCACTAATCTCAAAGGTCTTAGATGTCACCTTTTCCATATTAAAGGTATTTCTTACTCGCTTGTTAAGCTCATCTGAAACGCTGTCCTTGCCAACACTATAAACATCCTTGCCGTCAAATACGCAAATACCGTTTTTATATACCTTGAGAACGTTAGGGCTTTGAGCATTATCCGCAATAACAAGGTCTGCCTTATATCCCGGTGCAATCGCTCCCACATATTTTAAATTATAGTGCTGTGCAGCATTTATGGTAGCAGCCTTATAGGTTTCAAAGGGGTCAGCGCCCAAGGCAATCGCTTTTCTGATAATATAGTCAATGTGACCTAACTTTAACAAATCATCGGGATGCTTGTCATCAGTTGCAAGCATACAGGAACTGCCATATTGCTTATTGAGCAATGGGACAAGTGCCACAAGATTTTTAGCCGCCGTACCTTCTCTTATAAGTATCTTCTGACCTCGCAAAAGCTTACTTTTGGCATCAGTCAGCTCTGAACATTCATGGTCAGTATATACTCCTGCCGCAATATATGCATTGAGCATTTTGCCTGTTATTCCGGGAGCATGGCCGTCAATAGGCTTTCCCTTAAGTTTAGAAGCCGA
>CAYRPK010000011.1:0-15443 GCA_964426175.1 uncultured Eubacteriales bacterium
TTCACGGAGTTTGCTTTTCGTGCCCTATAAAATGGCACGAATTTCGCTCTCGCGAAACCTTCAAACTCTCCTGTCTGTTCTGTGTGCAACAAGCTGAATTTTCGCTGTCGCGATTATTCACGGAGTTTGCTTTTCGTGCCCTATAAAATGGCACGAATTTCGCTCTCGCGATTATTCTCGGCGCAAAGTGTGCAATTGTAGCGGAGCTTATTTATATTTAAGGAGGAGAAATAAATGTTAAAGGGTATTACCGGACGCTGGCTTAAAAACAGCATTTTACCTATGTTTATATTTATTACCTTTATAATTTTAACACTTTCCTTCTCCGTAAGAAGTTACTATTATTCATCACTGCAGAATATTCTTACTTCCCGAGCAGCGGTAATTTCTAATTTTTATTCCTTACAAGCAAGTGAGACTGCCGATGTTTATTCATGCTTTCGCAGCATAATGGATAATTACGATCAAAAGCATACTACTGAAATGTTCCTTCTTGACCAATCGGGTAATCCCGTCATTACTTCAAGCGGCTTTTACAGTGAGGAAAACTTTCCGTCAGAAGATTTTCTTTCGGCACTTGACAGTGAAAAAAATCAAGGTGTATGGATTGGTTCTCTCCCACAAACAGGCGAAAAGGTCATGGCTGTAACTAATACCCTTTACGATGACAGTGGCAGATTGGTTGGTGCTGTGCGACTTATGATATCACTGACCAAGGTCAATATTACGCTGGCAATCATTGTTGTAGCTTTCATAATTGCAGGTATCATTCTTATTTTGTCGACAGTTTCCTCGGGCAACTATTTTATACGAAGCATTGTGCATCCCGTCAATGATATCGCAGGAATAACAAAGCGTATTTCCATGGGAGATTATGAGGCCAGAATTAACAAAACTTATGATGACGAAATCGGCGACCTATGTGATGCTATTAACTATATGGCAAGTGAATTGTCGGCTTCCGATAAAGTTAAAAATGATTTTATCAGCTCGGTAAGTCATGAGTTAAGAACACCTCTTACCTCTATTAAGGGATGGGGAGAAACTATGCTGATGGCGGCAGATGACGAGGAGCTTGTTAAGAAGGGACTTAATGTTATAGTGGGTGAAACCAACCGTCTTTCGGGTATGGTTGAGGATTTGTTGGACTTCTCGCGTCTGCAGTCGGGCAGGCTTAAAATGAATATGGCTAAAACCGATATTATCGCTGAGCTTCAGGATGCGGTGCTTATGTTTAAGCAACGTGCCGCTTCTGAAAATAAAATTATAGATTTTACTGAACCGCCCACTCCTATTTCTCCCGTAATTGCTGACGGCGCCAGAATTAAGCAGGTATTTATTAATATCATAGACAATGCTATCAAATATACCGATGATGGCGGACTAATAAAAATATCCGTCACGCAGATGAATAATCACGTTCAGGTCACCGTTGCCGATAACGGCTGCGGAATAAGTGATGCGGATATGAGCCGTATCAGAGAAAAGTTCTACAAGGCTAATTTTACTCAGCGTGGCGCAGGAATAGGCCTTGCCATATGCGATGAGATTATCCAGCAACATTCGGGTATTATGAACATAGAAAGCGTAGAGGGCAAGGGAACCATAATTATGATAGCCATTCCCGTTGACCAACCTAATGCTAAATTGATATAACGAAAGGAACAGAATTCTCATGTCAAAAAAATGCAAAAATAATATTTGCTTTACCTCTATCGGCGGTCAGGCTCTGATGGAGGGTATCCTTATGCGCGGTCCTAAAAAGGATTGCATCGCTCTGCGACTACCCGATGGAACGATAGAGCTCAAAACCGATGACAAATCTAGTAAGAAAAAGCCTTTTATTTTCAAAATCCCCCTGATTCGCGGAATTTTTGTCTTCATATCAAGTATGATAACGGGTTATAAGGCTCTTATGTATTCCGCCGAAAGAACGGCTGATTTAGAATTTGAGGATGAAACTCCCTCAAAATTAGATAAATGGCTTGAGGAGCATTTTTCAGGTGCGGTCATGACGATTATCGGGGTAATCTCCCTTGTTTTCGGCCTTGGTCTTTCGCTCGTTCTCTTTAAATTTCTGCCCACCCTTGCCGTAAAGGGAATTGACCTCATTTTCGGCGGCAAGCTTGTTGCTGATTTTAAATTACTTGCAAGCGTTATTGAAGGTATAATGAAAATGGCAATTTTCATTATTTATGTTTGGGTAGTTTCCTTTATGAAGGATATCCGTATTACATATCAATATCACGGTGCTGAGCATAAAACCATAAGCTGCTATGAGGCAGGGGAAGAATTAACTCCCGAAAATGCACGTAAATATTCCCGTCAGCATCCCCGTTGCGGAACGAGCTTTATGTTCTTGTCCATTTTCGTTGGTATTGTTGTCAATTTCTTTATAACCTGGACTAATGTTTGGGCGAGACTGGGTATTTCACTTTTGCTTTTACCCGTTACCATGGGCTTGGGATATGAGGCAATTAAGCTTTGCGGAAAATATAATAACGCATTTACACGTGCGTTAGCGGCGCCCGGTAAATGGATACAGCTTATTACGACCAAGGAGCCTACAGATCGTCAGCTTGAGGTCGCTATTGCTGCAATTAAAGCGGTAATCCCCGAAGACGGTTCCGATAAAATCGGAGGAAAAGTTGATGCCTAATTACGATGACGGAGTAGAGATGCAGAATTTTTATCTGCGTATGAAAAACAAGCTTGAGGAAGCCGGCGTTTTGTCGGCGTCCTTTGAGTTAAGGCAGATTTTGGAGCATTTTACGGGAGATAAGTTTTATGAGGTGCGTCTTGAAAACGAATTTCCCGAGGAAATGATTGATAAAATGGAAGAAATAGTAAATCGCCGCTGTGAAGGTCAGCCCTTGCAGTATCTTTTGGGCGGTTGGGATTTCATGGGCTTACCCTTTTTATGTGGCGAGGGCGTATTAATTCCCCGTCCCGAAACGGAGCTTTTAGTGGAAAGGGCGCTCGAAAATCCATGCGGCAAGATGCTCGACTTATGCTGCGGCAGCGGTTGCATAGGTATAAGCCTTGCAAAATTATCAAATGCAGATGTCACCTGCGTTGACCTTTATGATGCACCCTTGTCTTATACAAAGCAAAATGCTGAGCAAAACGGAGTCCAAATTAAAATCATACGTGCAGATGTAACCCTGCCTTTTGACAGTGCGGTATTTACAGAAAAATATGATTTGATTACCTCAAATCCGCCCTATATTGCAACTCGCGAGCTTGATTTTTTGCAAAAAGAGGTTTTACAAGAACCGCGAGAGGCTCTTGACGGCGGCGCAGACGGGCTTGATTTTTACCGGGCAATTATCGGAAATTGGCTCTGCCTTTTAAACAGCGGCGGCAGGGTTCTTTTTGAAGTCGGTATTTATCAGGCAGAGGAAGTAAAGACATTGCTTGAAGCTGCCGGATTTAAAGCGACTGTCTATGAAGATTATGCCGGTATCGGCAGGATAGTCGAAGGAGTTGAAAACAGATGACGCCGTTGGCGGACAGGCTTCGTCCCCAAAGCATTGAGGATATGGTTGGCCAAAAGCATCTTATAGGAAAAAACGCACCGCTTCGCAAAATAATTGAAAGCGGTGTTATTCCCAACATGGTTTTTTACGGCCCGACAGGCGTCGGAAAAACTACTTTAGCAAGTATTATTGCACAAAGTTCGGGAAAACGGCTTTATAAATTGAACGGTACCACCTGCGGCACCGCAGATATCAAAGCCGTCATTGAAGATATCGGCTCTTTGCAGGCACAAAACGGTATTTTACTGTATCTTGATGAGATACAGTATTTAAACCGAAAACAACAGCAGACCCTTTTGCAATTTATTGAAAACGGCGATATAACTTTGATTGCATCTACTGCTGAAAATCCGTATTTTTATGTTTATAACGCAATTCTTTCCCGTTCAACTGTTTTTGAATTTAAGCTCGTTCCCGTAACCGAAATTGAAATTGCGGTGCGCCGCGCTTTTGAGGTTTTAAGTCAGGAATATAAAAAAGAAATTGAAATTTCGGAGGATGCAGTTAAAGTTATTGCCTCATCCTGCGGCGGTGATGTAAGAAAAGCCATGAATGCCGCAGAGCTTTCATTTTTATCGGCAACCAAAACCGAAGATAAAGCAGTTGTTGACGAAGCTGCTGTGCATGAGCTTTCTCAGCAAAGCGCTATGAGGTACGATCGCGAGGGCGACGAGCATTACGATATACTTTCGGCTTTTCAAAAATCGATGCGCGGCTCTGACCCCGATGCTGCGCTTCATTATCTTGCAAGGCTGTTGTCGGCAGGTGACCTGCCCAGTGCCTGTCGTAGGCTGATGGTTTGCGCCTGCGAGGATGTGGGTCTTGCTTATCCCAATATAATTCCCATTGTTAAGGCGGCGGTTGACGCGGCGTTGATGGTTGGTCTGCCCGAAGCAAGAATACCTCTTGCAGATGCAGTAATTTTGGTTTCGACCAGTCCTAAATCTAATTCAGGTGAGGCAGCAATTGACGCGGCGCTTGCCGATATTGAAGCCGGAAAAGTCGGAAGAATTCCACGTCACCTGCAAAATAAGCATTATGATGGTGCAGATGCTAAGGTCAAGGGGCAGTTTTATAAATATCCGCACTCATTTCCCGACCGTTGGGTCAAACAGCAGTATCTGCCCGATGAGTTAAAAGATGTTACCTATTATTCCTATGGCGATAACAAGGCCGAGCAAGCTGCAAAAGCCTATTGGGATAAGATTAAGAAGTAAGAAAAGGGCTGTCTCACTAAAAAGTGAGGCAGCCCTTTTTTATTCATCGTTCCCTACGGGAGGGTTATTTTTTCGGTACATTCTGGGACGAATACCGAAATGCTTATAAAAAGAATTTGAAAAATGAAATTCATCGGAAAATCCCAACATCGAAGCAATTTCGCTAACGCTCATAGTTGTGTCGGATAAAAGTCCGGCGGCGTAATTGAGCTTCTGCAAAACAAGGTACTTATGGGGTGTTTCACCGTATGCATTTTTAAATATGCGATTTATGTGCACATCGGAATATTCAAGCTCCTCAGCGATTTCCGCAAGCGAAATTTTGCCTAAAACTGCACCGTCAAGCATACTTTTAACCGTTTCTGCAAGACTGAGTTTTTCGCTTGAAATAAAATTGCTGCGCGTAACTTCCTGAATAAGCTCCAAAACTTTCGACGAGGCAAGACTGCAAAGCGACAGTACATCCACAGCGGAACTGCAATAACAATGTATCTGCTCAATAAGATACCTGCATTTAACACTGCGATGTACCGACGGCCACGTAAGTCCAAAAAGGGATGCAAGGGAATTAACAAGATTTCCGCGGATATTTATCCAAATAAAATCCCACGGATCATCATTATCGGCATAATACGAATGAGGCTTACCAGGACCTATCACAAAAGTATCACCTGTGCCGACCTTAATAACGCTGTTTTCGTGATTGATATAACCTTTACCTTTTATAACATATCCAATGACAAAAAGCCGCGGCGGACACGGACGAAAGATTGCATAGGGACCTCCCGATGTGCGCCCTGCTAAAATAATTTCATAAGGATAGTCTTTGGGAGGCTCCTTGTTCTGCCAAAAAATTTCTTCTTGAAACATACATCCAATTTCCTTTTCTTAGAAATTATGCTTAGTATATCACAAAAAATGGTATTTTTCTACATTTTTGTAAAAAATGTTTTATTATTTTACACATTCTTTTGCCTGTCTCTTAAATAACACATTAAAACACCCACATCAGCAGGACTTACACCCGAAATGCGCGACGCTTGACCTAAATTCTGAGGCCGTATTTGACTCAGCTTTTGCCGCGCTTCTATTCTCAAGCCCGTAACTTCGGAGTAATCCAAATCCTCGGGAATAATTCTGCGCTCCATATGCCGCATTTCTTCAACCTCAGAAAGCTGACGACGAATATATCCTTCATATTTGATGCGTATCTCAACCTGCTCTCTTACTTCAAAAGAAAGCTCGGGACGGTTTTTATCAACAGGAGCCAAAGAGTCGTACGTAATTTCCGGACGGCGAATAAGCTCTGCCATATTAATGCCGCTTTTTAGCGCCGTGCTCCTTCTCTCCTCAAGAATTGCTCCCAATTCAGCCGTCGGCGCGAAGTTAACCGATTTAACGCGCTGTATCTCTTTGTTAACTGCTTCTTCTTTTTTAAGGAAGGTATTAAGGCGTTCCTCGCTGACAAGCCCTATTTCAAAACCTATCTTCATAAGGCGCTCGTCGGCATTATCCTGACGCAAAAGCAAACGATATTCACTGCGCGACGTCATCATGCGATATGGCTCGTTTGTGCCTTTTGTAACAAGATCATCAATAAGTGTTCCAATATATGATGATGCTCGGTCAAGTATCACAGGCTCTAACCCGTCAAGCTTTCGTACCGCATTAATACCTGCGATAAGTCCCTGCGCCGCGGCTTCTTCGTAGCCGGATGTGCCGTTAAATTGACCGGCTCCGTAAAGGCCACCGATATCCTTAAATTCCAATGAAGGCAAAAGATAAAGAGGATCAACGCAATCATATTCGATAGCATAGGCAGGTCGCATAATGCGTATATTTTCTAAGCCTTTTATTGAGCGCATCATTTTAAGCTGAACATCTTCTGGTAACGATGAGCTCATACCCTGAAGATACATTTCTCTTGTATCAAGTCCCATAGGCTCAATAAAAAGCTGATGCCTCGGCTTATCAGCAAAGCGCACTACCTTATCTTCAATACTTGGGCAATATCGGGGACCGATTCCCTGAATTCTGCCGCCGTAAAGGGGTGAGCGTGAAAGATTATCCATAATTATTTTGTGGGTATCTTCATTGGTATAGCAGATATAGCAATCCTCCTGCTTTCCTGCCTTATGGGCAGGACTGTCAAAGGAAAACGGTACGCAAAAATCATCACCTTGCTGCTTTTCAAGCTGAGAAAAATCAATACTGTCGCGGTGGATACGTGCCGGCGTTCCTGTCTTAAATCTGCGCAGTGGTATTCCTAATTTTTGGAGCGAATCAGACAGTCCCTTTGCGGCAAACATCCCGTCGGGACCTCCTTCAAAGGAGGTTTCTCCTATATGAATAGCACCCTTTAAATAAGTACCTGTTGCAACGATAACCGCTTTTACTTTATAAACTCCGCCCAGCATAGAAACAACGGAGGCAACATTTTTATTTTCATCAAGTCTTAGCTCAGTAATTTCTGCTTGCCTTAAATCCAGATTGTGAGTTTCCTCAAGAATCTTCTTCATGCGCATCTGGTATCTTCTGCGGTCACTCTGAACTCGCAGACTGTGTACCGCAGGGCCTTTACCTAAATTGAGCATACGGCTCTGAATTGCTGTTTCATCTGCAGCGCGCCCCATTTCGCCGCCCAAAGCGTCGATTTCACGGACAAGGTGTCCCTTTGCCGTTCCTCCGATAGAGGGGTTACACGGCATGTTACCGACAGAATCTAAATTTATTGTAAAAAGAATGACGCGTTTATTAAGCCTTGCCGCTGCAAGAGCCGCCTCTATTCCTGCATGACCTGCACCGATAACGGCTATATCATATGTTCCTGCTTCAAATTCCGGCATGATCCGCGTCCTTCCTTTCAATTATTCATCTGTTTATAATATCACAATCCTCCTTTTGCGTCAAGTGTCCGCGATGATGCAAGGCTAAAGATTATTTATCATCACATAATCTGTAATGATTTGGCTACGGTAATATATAAAACAAAATTGCAAAATACTGTAAAACACTGCCCAATACTACAAAAAGATGAAAAACCGAATGCATATATCTGTGCTTAGAGGGGCCTCTGCCTGCAACGGCATAAATTACTGCGCCGACTGTATATGCGACACCGCCCAGAATGAGAAAGACAAATCCGCCCTTAGGAATAGAGGCAATTGCTGTTTTTCCGGTGAAAACTATGCACCAACCGAGTATAATATAAAGTGCGAGGGAAAGCTTTTTGAAGCTTTTTAAATCTATGGCGTTAAGAGTAATGCCAAGTGCCGACGCTCCCCAAACGATACCGAAAACAGTCCAGCCGAGGGCAGTATTTGCTTCGCGGATAACGGTCAGGGTTATGGGGGTATATGTTCCGGCGATAAGAATGAAAATCATACAGTGATCCATTATCTGAAAAACCTTTTTGGCCGTTTCGGATTTAAGTCCGTGATATATGCTGGACATTGTATAAAGCGCTATCATAGAAAAGCCGTAAATAAATGCACCGACGATGGCATAGGCATCACCACTGAAAAACGCCTTTATTACGCAAGTAGCAAGCGCAATTACACCAAAGCCGCCGCCCACGATATGAGATACCATGTTGAAGACTTCTTCACCCCGCGTATAGTCGGGAAGCACCCTGTCTCTGAGTTTAGTTCTTTTTGTCATAAATAATACCTCTCCTTTTTATACACTGTGTATAATATTTAACTAATATACAGTATGTTTTGGCTGCTGTTCTCGCCAGCTTGTGTATTAACAAAATATCACAACTGCGCAAAAGAGTCAATCTAACATGAGTCCCATCCTCTCTCTCAGGTGTAAACCCCAACTCTACTGACAGTAGAATTGGCTTAACCGTGCGGTTTTTGATTAATAATCTTGCTTTTCTAAAATTTTGTGATACAATTATAGAAAACATTGCGATGGGACTGATATATATGAAAAATACTACAGTCAAGCGACCGTTACGCCGACTCTTAGCTTTTGCCAAGCCTTGGGCGGGTACCCTTATAACAACAAGTGTGGTATTGCTCATAGCCTCACTTATGAGCTTGGTAACACCCGAGCTTGTTCGCAGGCTGACCGGCGCAATAAGCAACGGTTCTGTCTCTCCAAAGCTTATACTTATTTATTCGCTGATTTTAATAGGTTCATACCTTATCCGAGGCGTTTGTCGTTTTCTTTCTATGTGGTTAGCTCACGTTGCGGCTTGGGAATATGTTGCAAAGCTCACCTTGACTGTTTATGATAAGCTACAACGGCTTTCTATGCGATATTTCGGAGATAAACAAACAGGTCAGTTGATGAGCCGCGTTATAAATGACACTCGCAACATGGAGGTTCTTATCGCTCACGCTGTTCCCGACCTTTTTGCCAATGCCGTTATAATTGTTGGCGTCGGAGTTATGATATTTACCATCAATCCCACCCTTGCGGTCTTTACTTTGCTGCCCGTTCCCTTTGTCCTTTTGGTCAGCACTCTTTTTTCAAAAAAAGTTATGCCTCTTTTCAGAATAAATCAGCAGGTTTTCGGTGAATTAGGCGGCGAAATGCAGGATAGAATTTCGGGAATCAAAGAAATACAGGCTTTTGCAAAGGAAGACTGCGAATACCGTAATCTTAAAGATTTTTGCCGTCATTATTCAGAAGTAAACATTCGCGCAAACTTTGCTAACGCCATTTATAATCCATCAGTTGAATTTTTAACATCTTTGGGTACTGTTGTGGTTATGGCCGCAGGAGGACTTGCCGCATGCGGAGGAAGCATGACAGCCTCTGATATAGTAGGATTTTTTATGTATCTTTCCCTGTTCTATCAGCCTTTAACGGTGCTTGCACGTCTTGCTGAGGATGCTGCAAGTTCTCTTGCAGGCGGAATCAGAGTCTTAGAGATTCTCGATGAGGAAATCGAAATTAAAAACGCCCTCAACGCGAAATCTGCATCACTTGAGGGCGAAATAGAATTTGAAAATGTCAGCTTTGGTTATGATGACGATATTCCTGTTTTAAAAAATATCAGCTTTAAAGCCGAAAAGGGAAGTATGACAGCCTTTGTTGGTGCCACGGGCGTGGGAAAAACTACGATAATTTCTCTGCTTGAGCGATTTTATGACCCTGTTTCGGGTAGAGTGCTAATTGACGGTCAAGATATAAAATATCTGGACATTGCTTCTTTGCGAAATGATATTTCTATTGTTCTGCAGGATGTTTTTCTCTTTAACGGCAGTATTTACGATAATATTGCTTATGGCAAGGAGGGAGCAGTCAGGGAAGACGTCATCGCAGCTGCAAAGGCGGCATTTGCCGACGAATTTATCTCTGCCATGCCCGAGGGTTACGATACTTTAATAGGCGAAAGAGGCGTTAAGCTTTCCGGTGGACAAAAACAGCGTATCTCTATTGCTCGCGCTATTCTCAGAAATTCACCTATTCTGATTTTAGACGAAGCTACCAGCGCGGTGGATAATGAAACGGAAGAGAAAATCCAAAAAGCCATCGAAGGACTTTCACGAGACCGCACCGTTATAGTAGTGGCGCACCGTCTTTCTACGGTACGCCGCGCAGATAAGATAATAATGCTTGAAAAGGGCAGTATTGCCGAAAGCGGTACTCACGATGAGCTTATTGCCAAAAACGGTGCCTATGCAAAGCTTTATAAGTCAAAAACCGAATAAGTTTTCAAAAGGCTTCTCTTTAGCAGAGAAGCCTTTATTGTTAATTATTGGTATTAATATATTTAGCGTAGGTTTTAATATAAGAAACACCCGAAACAATTGTCATAACAACTGCTGCCCACATGACTACATCTCCTAATGTGATTTCGCCGATTGCAAGCGGGAATCCTAAAACATATCCCACCGCATCCTGAAAAAGGAAGGTACATATTGCTATCATCTGCAAAACAGTTTTTATCTTACCCGATTTTGATGCAGCAATAACCGTGCCGTCTTCCGCATTTGCAACAAGACGCAGAGATGTAACAAGAAATTCACGTGTTAAGATAAGGACAGTGATAAAAGTGCCCACTTCCATCATTCGCAGTGCCACAAAGCAAACTAATGCCGCAGAAACTAACATTTTGTCTGCCAAGGGATCCAAAAATTTACCGAAATTAGTAATAAGATTATGCTTTCTCGCCATTCTACCGTCAATACTGTCTGTAATTGCCGCGGCAAGGAAAATAAGCCCTGCGACAAAGCGAGTCCATATGTTATTAACAGGAAAGGCACTTTCCAAAAGAAGAACCGCCATAAAAACGGGCACCATCAAAATTCTTAAAACCGTCAGCTTGTTTGGGGTATTTAGTTTCATAATAAATTTTCCTAACTTACTAAATTTGTTCTCCGCAGAGGTCGTATTCAAGAGTATCGGTAATTTTCACTTTAACAATATCGCCCTGCTTCGGCTTTTTATTTGAAGTGAAAAAGACTTTTCCGTCAACGTCCGGAGCATCATAGCGGCTTCTGCCGAAAAACATTTTTATGTATCCGTCATAACCCTCAATTAAAACATCCTCGGTTTTTCCGATAAATCTTGACATTCGTTCTTCGCTGATAAGCGCCTGACGCTCCATTATAATCTCTGCTCTGTCGGCACGAACATCTTCATCAATCTGGTCCGGCATATCATATGCAGGCGTTCCCTCTTCTCTTGAATAGGGGAACACACCGAGTTTATCAAATTTTGCTTCGCCCACAAAGCGGTCGAGCGTTTCAAATTCCTCTTCTCCTTCTCCGGGAAAGCCTGTAATAAGGGTGGTTCGAAGAGTAATATCAGGAACTTTTTCGCGGATACGTGAAACTAACTGAAGAAGTGTTTTTTCATCTCCGCGCCTGTTCATTGCAGATAAAATCTTTTTATCTGCGTGCTGAATTGGTAAATCGAGATATTTTACGATTTTTTCTTCTGTTGCCATAACCTCTAAAAGCTCATCGGTAACCCTGTCGGGATATGCATACAGCAGTCTTATCCAACTGATACCCTCGATTTTGCACAGTTCCCTTAAAAGCTCAGGTAAAGTGCTTTTACCGTAAATATCCTCGCCGTAACGTGTTATGTCCTGCGCGATAACATTAAGCTCTTTTACGCCGATGCTTGCAAGATATTTTGCTTCGTCAACAAGGCTTTCCATTGTGCGGCTACGGAATTTACCGCGGATTTTGGGAATAAGACAGTATGCACAGCGATTGTCACAGCCTTCGGCGATTTTGAGATATGCATAATACGGCTCATTTCCCAAAATACGCTTACCGCCTAATGAGAATTCCTCAGGCTTACCGCAGACGGTGAAGGTTTCTCCACCAAGAGTACGTTTTACTACATCTACGATGTCATTAGTACCTTTCAAGGAGATAACTGCATCTACCTCGGGCATTTCTTTGATAATTTCTTCACCTAAAAGTTGGGCCATGCAACCCGTAACAATTATTTTCTTAACTCTGCCCTCAGGCTTAAGCTTACCCATTTCGATGATACTTTCTATCGCTTCGGCACGCGCAGATTCAAGAAAGCCGCAGGTATTAATTATAACTGCATCGGCAAAGGCAGGGTCATCCACTACCTCAAATCCGCCGTGAGCAAGGGCATAGAGCATGGTTTCGGCATCGACCTGATTTTTTGCACAGCCTAATGAAATTATACTGACTTTATTCATAATATTCGTCCTCTGTTTCGTAAAGCTCGTCTATACAAGCTCTTATATCGTCATAAGCATAGCCTAAGGCATAAAGCTTTGCACTTAATTTTTTTCTGTCACTTAAAATTTTTTTAAGCTTTCCGTTAAGCAGTTTTCTGATATTATCTCTCATATCGGGTGCGTTTTGAAGCGCTTCTTCGATATATTCATTATTAATTCCGCGACGGCTCAGCTCATATTTTACCTTTACAGGACCGTACAGCTTTATATTAAATAAATCACTTGCAAGTCTAACAGCGTAGCTTTGGTCATTTATATAGCCGAGCTCCTCCATACGGTCTAATGCGGCTTCTGCCGCCTCTTCACTTGATGTACGCTTTATTTTATCAAAAAGCTCTTTTTTGGAATGGTCGCGGTAATTAAGAAGGCTGAATGCCTTTTCTTTGGCACGTCTTAAATCAGAAGCAGAAATAATTTCCTCAAGCTCTTGCTCAGTCAAGGTCTTTCCAACCGAAATATGCTTTTCCGTTAAAGTCACATCATCGACGGAAAGCTTGAACTCGCCGTCAATAAAGAGAGAGAACCGACCTTTTTTTGTTTTTGTTATATCCGTAACAGTCATTATTCGTCATCAACGTCGATATCTATATTGTTCTTGGGACGCGCAGCGCGGGGTGCAGCAGGCGTTGCTGCAGGGGTTGCAGCAGCACTTTTGCTCATTTCCTTTTCGGTCATCAGCCTTGCACCGCCCTTGGAAAATACAATTCTGCTCTTCTCTTCCGTAATCTTCTGTGAAATTTCCTCGGCTATTGCAGGATTCTGCTCGAGGAAGTTCTTGGCATTATCTCTGCCCTGTCCGAGTCTTGTTTCACCGTAATTAAACCAAGCGCCGCTTTTTTGAACAGCACCTGCGATAACACCTAAGTCAAGGATTTCACCTATACGTGAAATACCCTTGCCGTACATAATATCCACCTCTACCTCTCTGAAGGGAGGTGCAACCTTATTTTTAACAATCTTGATCTTGGTTCTCGCACCGATTAAATCGCCGTTATCTTTAATAACATCGCTCTTTCTGACATCAAGTCTGACAGAAGAAAAGAATTTAAGTGCTCTGCCGCCCGGTGTTGTTTCGGGGTTACCGTACATAACACCTATCTTTTCGCGAAGCTGGTTAATGAAAATTACGGTGCAGTTGGATTTTGATACAACACCCGCAAGCTTTCTTAACGCCTGGCTCATAAGCCTTGCCAAAGCACCGACGTGGCTGTCGCCCATTTCACCTTCGATTTCAGCTCGGGGAACGAGCGCGGCAACCGAGTCGATAACTACGATATCAATAGCACCGCTACGAACGAGTGCCTCGGTAATTTCAAGTGCTTGCTCACCTGTATCAGGCTGAGAAACGAGAAGTGAATCTATATCTACGCCTAAATTTGAGGCGTATTCGGGGTCTAATGCGTGCTCAGCGTCAATAAATGCTGCTTCTCCGCCTTGCTTTTGACATTCTGCCAAAATATGTAGAGAAAGGGTAGTTTTACCTGAGGATTCGGGTCCGTATATTTCTATAATTCTTCCCTTAGGAACGCCACCGACACCCAAAGCCAAGTCGAGAGCTAAGGAGCCTGTGGGAATTGCCTCAACATTAAGACTGCTATTCTGCCCTAAAATCATAACGGAGCCTTTTCCGAAATTTTTTTCTATTTGCGCAACGGTATCTTCAAGCGCCTTTCTTTTTGCGTCATTTGCCATATTATTTTCTTCCTTTCCAAAAACTCTTTTTATTATTACTGTCAATTTTGAACTTAACTGAATATAATGATATTATAAATATCAGTGTTTTAATGAAAGTGTGGTTTGCATTATGAAAAATTCCGTCAGTTTTGTTGAGTTTAAATATTGCTATGTCGTCGGTCAGAACGTACCCGTCAAGGTGACCCACTCAGACGGACTGTGCAGATGTGTTTGTCTTGATGTAGATTCCTGTGTTACCTGCAAAAATCAATATATCTGCCCATCTGTCACTGCTTCGGAATATCTCGATGAATAACTGCCGCACGCTGACCGTTCTTATGAAGATAATCGTGAAGAGCCTGTGCTATGGCGACACTTCTGTGCTTTCCTCCGGTACAGCCGATGCCTATTACAAGCTGACTTTTTCCCTCGCTTATATATAATGGCAGCATATATGAAACCATATCAAAAAGCCTTGTTAAAAAGCCTTGTGTCGCCTCGCTCTCAAATACATAATCCCGAACGGGGGCGTCGAGTCCCGTTAAATGCTTAAGCTCGGGAATATAAAAAGGGTTAGGAAAACATCTTACATCAAAAACAAGGTCTGCTTCCGTTGGAATACCGTATTTAAATCCGAACGACATGCAGTTTACTATAAGTGCATTACTTGATTTGTCAAGAAAAAGCTGTGCCACCTTTTCTCTTGTTTGCGCAGGTGAAAAATGAGTGGTATCCAAGATAAAATCCGCAGTTGCACGGAATGTCTTTAACTCACTTCGCTCCATTTTAAGGGCTTCGTCAATGGAAATATTACCTTCAACCGCCAAAGGATGCCTGCGTCGTGTTTCTTTATATCTCTTTTTTAAGACGGTATCGTCAGTGTCTACAAAAAGAATTTTATATTCAATTCCAAGCCGTTTTAAATTTTTCATTTCATCGGCGGCGCCGTCAAAAAATTCCTTACTTCGGATATCCGCAACCACAGCCACTCTGTCTATACCGCCGGTAGACTGCATACAAAGCAGAGCGAAGCTGGAAATAAGCGCAGGCGGCATATTATCTATGCAGTAAAAGCCGATATCTTCAAGAGCATTCACTACAACAGACTTGCCCGAACCCGACATACCAGTTACTATAACAAATTCAAGTTTTATCATTTTTGCTCCCCTTTTGTCAAGAATACTTTTCTGCCCTGTGTAAAATTTATCTGCCGATAAATCTGATTTCACATTCAAGGTCAACGCCGCTGTCGGCTTTGACCTTGTTTTTAATTTCATTTACAAGATTTTTAATATCCTCTGCGGTAGCATTATCCTTATTTAT
>CAYRPK010000012.1:0-14631 GCA_964426175.1 uncultured Eubacteriales bacterium
TGGGTACAGATACAATAAAATCGCATTTTTCACGTACCAATCGGGAAACACCGTTGCCCTCAGCACCCACTACTATACATACACCGCCTGAATAATCAGTTTTTCTATAGTCTTGTCCATCCATATCGGCACAATAAAACCACAGACCTCTTTCTTTCAGACTTTCCATTGCAGACACAAGATTCTTTACCTTTGCCACAGGTACATATTCTATTGCGCCTGCAGAAGCCTTTGCAACAGTAGCCGTAAGTCCCACGCCACCGCGTTCGGGAATAATGACCCCATGAACTCCGCAAGCATCGGCAGTGCGGATAAGCGCACCCAAATTATGAGGATCCGTAAGACCGTCACACATAAGCACAAAAGGCGGCTCGCCTTTTTCCTCAGCAATCTGTAATATGCGGTCCATGGTTACATATTCGTGCGCCGCCGCAGTTAATACAACACCCTGATGATTAACTCCGCCGCAAAGAAAATCCAATTTTTGAGGACTTACATCCTTAACCGTAATCCCTCTTTCCTTGGCAAGGGCTATAATAGCACCCACCTTGGTGGCTCCCTTTGCAATCAGAAGTGCATCTGCCGCGCGTCCCGATTTCAGTGCCTCGGTAACGGGATTTCTCCCTGCAATAATTTCCTCGCGAAGTCCCTGTTTGTCTTGCATTTTACGCCTGTTCCTTTCAAAGCATCTTTTTTATGAGCAGGCAACCCTGCTCAACGAAATTGCCGCTGTCTTTAGCGGTTTTTTCGCTAAAAGCTTCTGCCCCATCCGCTTTTTGATTTTTGCGGTAAATCAGATACGGCACCGGCTCGCGGGAATGAGTTTTTGTGCAGAGCGGAGTAGGATGGTCGGGTAATATTGCAAGGGTATAATCCTCATATTTATCAAGCTCATTCTTTAACGGCGCAAGGATTTTTTCATCAATCAGCTCGATAGCTTTAACTTTATTTTCAGCTTCACCTCTGTGTCCGCACTCATCAGGGGCTTCAACATGAATATATACATAATCGCTGCCGTTTTTAAGAGCGTCTATTGCCGCCTGCGCTTTACCTTCGAAATTGGTGTCTATATATCCTGTTGCACCTTTGACCTCACAAACCTCCATTCCCGCAGAAATGCCTATTCCTTTTACTAAATCAACGGCCGAAACGATGGCGCCCTTTAAGCCGTAAAGTCCATCAAAATTATCAAGCACCGTCTTTTTACCGTTGCCCCAGAACCAAACAGAATTTGCAGGATTTTTGCCCTCTGCAACTCTCTTTAAGTTAACGGGGTGCTTGCTCATTATATCATAGCTTTTCTTCATAAGCTGAAGCATCGCTTGATTTTTAGGAAGATATTCTCCGACTACTCTGCCGGAAATATCATGGGGAGGGGTAAAATCGCCGTCAGAATTCTTGCCTTCTTTAACAACAAGGCAACCGCGATAGCTGACTCCGGGATAGAATTTGAGTATTTCATCGCCTAATTCTTCGTCAACCGTCTTTAAAATTTCTGCGGCTTCTTCAGAAGAAATATCACCTGCACAGTAATCCACCATGGTTTTATCGGCATAATTTTCCTCATTGGAAAGAGTCACAAGGCTGCATCTGAAAGCAACATCGTTATCCTCCATAGCTATGCCCATTGAAACCGCCTCCAAAGGCGAACGTCCGGTATAATATTTCATGGGGTCATAGCCCATTACAGAAAGATTTGCAACATCACTTCCCGGAGAAAGGCTGTCATCTACCGTCTTTACAAGTCCCAATTCAGAGACCCTTGCCAAGCTGTCCATATTAGGTTTATATGCCGCCTCCATAGGAGTTTTTTCTCCTAATTCACTGACGGGTAAATCCGCCATACCATCACAGAGTAATACAACATATTTTTTCATTGATGTCTGTTCCTTTCTTTATTTGAAATTTCGTGTTTTTCTTTTTTTTCGCATATCCGTTGCATTTGCAGGCCCAAAAATATTTCTGACCGGCTTTATTACTTCACCCGTCATCGAAATGACCGGCTGATTTTGTATTCTGACGCCCTCAACAAGTCCGACTGCTAAGAAGCAAGCAAGTATTGATGAACCGCCCGCGGAGAAAAAGGGTAATGTTACACCTATAACAGGCATAAGGCACAAGCACATGCCGATATTTATTATCATTTGTGCGGCAAACATAGATGCCACGCCCACACATATAATTCTGCCTGTGGTATTATCCGAAGAAAAGCCTATCATAAAAGTCCTTACTATTACAATAATAAGCAAAATTATTATTGCCGCCGCACCTAAAAATCCCAATTCTTCACCGGCAACAGCAAAAATATAGTCATTTCTTGCTTCGCTTATAAATCCGGATTGAGTTTGTATGCCGTTACCCAAGCCAAGTCCCGTCAACCCCCCTGAACCTATTGCAAGTCTACCGTAATACTGCTGATATCCGTAATTTAAAGGGTCAACCTCAGGAGTAAACGCAATAAGTACGCGAGTCCGGTGAAAATCGCTTAAAAGATTAAACCACACTATGGGCACCGCGATAAGTGCCGCAACACCGGCGATAACAAAATATAAGGCACGTACTCCCGCTGCATAAAGCATTGCAATAAACATCAGCAAAAAAACAATTGCGCTGCCAAGGTCCTTTTGCAAGATAATAAATCCGATGGGAATTGCCGCAGTAATGCAGAGAATTCCAACACTGAGCGGCGAAGAAATATTCTCTTGAAGCTTAGATACAATGGCGGCAAAAACCACGATAAAGCCTATTTTTACAAATTCCGAAGGCTGTACTGTTATAGAGCCAATTGCAATCCACGCCGCATCATCTGCTCCCTCACGCCCCGTTCCCATAATTAAGGTCAGTACCAACAACCCTACACAAAGCACAGCAATTAGTTTCCAAAAATGACAGAGAATATCATAATTGATACATGACAAAACTATCAAAGCAATTATGCCTGCTCCGATAGCTACGCCTTGTACAAGCATTGACCTTGAAGCTCCTCCGTCACTTGCTACTGCGGAATTAATAAGAACTATACCGTATATACTGCACGCCACTACAATAAGAAATAAAAACTTATCCATTCTTCGGATATAGCTTGATACAACGCGCCATATTTCCTTGAAAACCTTTTTAACGCGTTTCATTCTTGTCCTCCTCTTTCCTATTTGTGCGGTTTGTTTTAACTATTGCATAATAATACTTAAATTCTTTTTTATTATACTATTTTCCTATTCACATTGCAATGACTTTATCATAATTTTTCATTGTTAATGCCGCAGTCTTGACTTTGTGCCTTTGATAGTATAAAATAAAATGAAGTTTAATGTCGAAAGTGGGGTGTTGTATTTGAATAAATTCATTCGCTTGATTGCATGGATTGCAGTATTGGGAACATTTTGCTTGTGGTTCTCTTCCTGTACTGTCTCTTCCGAAGAGCCTTCTTCCTTAAGCAGTAATGTTTCTTCAGAAACAACACGGCTTTCAAACAACTATATATTGGGAGATTATGTTTACGCTATCAATTCGGACGGAAACGCTGAGCTAATGCTTTATCGCGGAAACGACGATATGGTTGAAATCCCGACAGAAATCGGCGGATATCTCGTTAATCGCATCGGTCCGCGTTGTTTTAAGGATTGTTTAAGCATAAAGGAGCTTCATGTCGCCAGTGAGATACGTTATGTTGACGAATATGCTTTTGCCGGTTGCGCAAATCTCGAAAGCTTAGTAATAGGAGATAAGGTCAAATTTTTGGGGAAAGGAGCCTTTAGCGGCTGTACTAAGCTTTCCTCAGTCACCGTAGGTTCTACCTTAACCACCGTCAGAGATGCATGCTTTGAAAATTGCAGTTCTCTTGTCAGTATCACTTTTCCCTCGTCTTTAAGTAACTTCGGCAACGGTGTTTTTGATGGAGCATACTCTTTAACTAAGGTAGAGGTTGACGAAAATAATACTGTTTTTTGCAGTAATAAGGGCGTTATGTATAATAAAGAGATGACATCACTTCTCGTTTATCCTTCGGGACTGACGCAGAGCTCCTATTCTATCCCCGTAGGAATTGAAGATATAGGCAAACGCGCATTTTCATATAATAAAAACCTCGTTTCAGTCACCATTCCCTCAAGCGTACGCCACATAGGCGACGGCGCTTTTTACCACTGTGAAAAATTAAGCGATGTATCGGTAGCGCCCAGCGTTTCTTCCATCGGAGAGAGTGCTTTTGAAGGTTGCATCAGTCTCGTTTCACTGAGCCTGCCGAGCGATGTTATCTCCATTGACGACAGTGCTTTTAAGGATTGCACTGCTCTAAGCGAAATTATTCTTTCAGAAAATCTCACTACATTAGGCGACGGTGCGTTTGAAAATTGTGCGGTTTTATTAAGCATCATTTTGCCCGACGGGCTTTTATCCATAGGAGATCTTGCTTTTTCGGGTTGTAATTCCTTGGAAGAAATTATAATTCCTGCTTCTACAGAAGCTTTGGGTTCAAAGCTCTTTTTCGGTTGCAGTAAATTAAAAAGCATTACGGTGGAGGAAGAAAACTCACGTTATTCCGCTTATGATAATATTATCTATGACTATGCCAAACGAACCGTTATTGCCTGTGCTCCCTCCGTTTACGGCAAGCTTATTTTACCCGAAACAGTCACTACGATTAACGAATACGCTTTTTACGGTTGTCAGATGACGGAAATCGTGCTTCCCGAAAGTCTTGTTACCGTAGACGACCATGCCTTCGCCGAGCTCAGCAGTATTGAATCTATTGTTCTGCCTGAAAATACAGAAAAAATTGGTAGCTATGCCTTTGAAAACTGCCGTTCTTTACTGAGTGTTTCTATTCCCGAAAGTGTAACCGAAATCGGCGAAAATGCCTTTGCCGATTGCAACAGCAACCTGACCCTTGCCTGCAAAGGCGGTTCTTATGCCGCAGTATATGCAGCACAGAAGGGTTTCAACTGCATCATTACTGCGGCTAGTTGATAATTTCTGATTAAAGCAATAAAAAAATACCCTCGAAATTTTGTGATTTCAAGGGTATTTTTTTATTGCTTACATGTTTCCATTGCTTCTGCAAATGTCGGAAGTGAAGTAATTCCGCCTTTACGCGATACCGATACTCCTGCTACGGCATTAGCAAAGTCTAAAATCATATCCCAATTAAGTGTGGAGAGATCCCTTTCTCCGGCGCCGTCCACCGAATAAAGAATCGAGCCCATAAGCGCATCTCCCGCACCTACAGTATCACTGATATTAACCTTGTATGCCGGTTTTGAAATAACTGTGCCGTTTTTAAGATAAGCTGCAGCACCCTTTTCTCCGCGAGATATTATTACAACCTCTGCGCTACGAGAAAGAAGCGCCTCTGCTGCTAAATTTTCCTTAGCGTGTCCCGTCACAAATTCATATTCCTCTTCACTCATCTTTACAATATCAGCAAAAGGAATGACTTCATTTATTGCTCGTTTCAGCGCCGCATCATCCTGCCACAGATTTTGACGCAAATTTACATCAAAGCTGATAACCGCGCCTTGTCTTCGCGCTTGGCGCAAAGCCTTGATATGTGCGTCCTTTGTCATTGAGGGAATAAGTGCTACCGAACCGAAATGAAGTATATCTCCAAAAGCAAGAAAATTATCAGATAATTCTTCAGGGGGATAAAGCGTATCCGCGCCTGGGTTACGGTAAAATTCAAAACTGCGTTGTCCACCGTTTAACATAACAAAAGCAAGCGAAGTCTTGGCTTGCGTTCTGCGTGTTAAGCTCATATCCACTCCGATGTCAGCAAGCGTTCTGTACAGCATTTCCCCAAAGCTGTCATAGCTTAGCATACCTATAAATGCAGAAGTTCCTCCGAGCTTTGATACCGCTGCAGCAACATTGGCAGGAGCTCCGCCTGCGCAAGGCTCAAAATGTCCTCGTTCATCGGGAATCATATCAACAAGCATCTCACCAATAGCATAAACCACGCCAATCACCAATCCTTTATTTGATGATATCATATATTTTTACTAAAATCAAGTCAGTTGACATCTATATAAAATTATGATAAAATATGAAAAACAACATATGAAAGGATGTTTTTTTATTTATGAGAGCAATCAAACGTATTACTGCGGCATTTCTTTCCCTCGCTTTGTTGGGAACGGGTCTGCTTTCCGCTTCAGCTGAATCCGAAACGGAAACCTATGATGATTGGCTTGATTTTGATATCAATTCCGGTTTTGTCAGCGGCTTGCCTATAGGTATTACAGCAAATCAGCTTAACCTTCAATTTAAAAATACCGTCGGTGAGCTTCTCAGCAATTACGATCCTGTCAGCACCGGCGCTAAAACAGAAAAAGACGGTTCAGAATATGTCTTGATCGTTTTAGGTGATGTCTCGGGTGACGGTCAGGTCAACGGAACCGATTTTATGCAGGTAAGAAGGCAGTATCTCGGTAATTTTGAGATGGATGCCGTGCAGGAAAAGGCCGCGGATACTAACCGTGACGGTAACATCAATTCTACCGACTTCATGCAGATACGCAAGCATTTCTTAGGTACCTTTAAAATTACGAGTGTTTCTTTCAGTCAGTTGCTTAAAAATAACGAATATGCTGCAGTTTCTCAGGAATTAATTGAAACGATATGCAAGGATTATTATTCTCTTGAAACTCATATGCTTCAGAATGACCTTCAAGCAACTTGGGGAACTACGCTTTGGCCCTTCGGCTCATTCCTTGAAGCACTTACCGAAACCTACAAGCTCTATCCCGAAAACGAGACTATAAGGACTTATCTTCTTGACGCTTTGGATTACGGACTTAATAACTTTAAAGTCGAAGGTGCATTATCTACTCCTGTCGGCGACTTTGAAAATATAGTTTATTACAACGCCTCCGCTTTCAATCACGGTGACTATTATTACGACGACAACGCTTGGATTGCACTTCAATTTTTGAATGCATACGAAATTTTCGGTGACCAAAAGTATCTGACCAAAGCCGAAGAAATTCTCGCTTTCTTTGAAACGGGTATTGACGATGCCTTGGGCGGCGGTCTTTATTGGGATAAGCGTTTCAACTGTAAGAATACCTGTGCTGACGGTCCTGCCGCGATTGGTTATCTTTGGGCATATAAGCTTACAGGTAACGAGCACTATCTTGAGAGAGGCAAGGAGCTTGTCGATTGGTTGAATGCCACACTCCGCGACACTGACGGTCTTTATTGGGATAACATGGCTACCGACGGCGGTCTTAACTCATGGAAAGCTTTTTACAATCAAGGTACACCGCTGTATGCTATGTGTCTTCTTTATGAAATTACAGGTGACGAGAAATATAAGGCACTTGCTGATGAAACCGCACAGTCTGCACTTGCTTATTCTTTCAGAACTGTTTGGGATAACGGATTAACTTACATTTTAAATGGTAATCCTATTTACAAATCATGGTGCGTCGGTTGGCTATACAGAGGCTTTGAGCAATATGTCACCATGACGGGTGATTGCACCGAATTTTACGATAAGATGCATCAAATTCTTGATAAAAACCTTGCAACCAAGGATGAATACGGCTATTATGACCCGTATTTCTGCACCGGTCATTATCCTGATGAAAACCCCCACGAGGTTCTTCAAACAAGCGGTGTAACAAGTGTTTATGCCCTTCAGGCATACTACGAGATTTATATTGAACCCACGCTTTAAATAACACACACAAAAAACGGCTGTTTAATCAGCCGTTTTTTGTGTGTTACTCTTGTTAGCTTATAAACATAGACTCGTGACAACCGTTAGGGTCTGCACTTTTCAAAAGCAAGCCCTGTGTACACCTCCAAATTTATTCCTTGCGACAAACAAAATATATAATCTGCCTGTCTTGTGAAAGTCTGTTCAGCAAAGCTTTTACTTTTTCATATTTTTCATCGTCAAGATTTACAAAGGGGTCGTCAAGCACTAAAAAAGGCTGTTCTCCGCTGTAAAGTGCATCGGAGAGGGAAAGGCGCATACAAAAGCCTGCAAGTGCACGATATCCCGTGCTGAAAAAGTCAAGACTTCTGCTCTTCCCGTCACGCTTAAATGTCAAATCAAGCTTTGAAGACAGAGCAAAGTCTTCATCAATACCTTTGACTCCGCTTAGTTCGCTTTCACATATCTCGGCGGCGTATTTGCCGAAGCCCTCGGTCATGCGGTCAAGATAGCGTGTAGAAAGGCTCGCGCGAGCCTTTTCGAGAAATTCTGCCGTCGCATCTATTATTCTGACCTTCTTATTTCCCTCGGCTATCTCGGCTTCAAGGCGCTCCTTTTCACTTAATAGGGTATTGTAGCCTTCAACACTTCCTTCAAGTTCAGTTTTTCTTTGAGTGAGCAAAATTGAACTTTTAGCCATAGACTCAAGGTTATGCTTAATATTCGCAATAGCAGTTTTGATAAGGTCGGTATCTTCATCGGGCGGTGTTAAGGGTGCCGACAACTCATTAATATCATGTGATTTTAAAAATTCCGCAAGTTCTGCTTTAAGTGTAGCTTCACGCTCACCTTCAACAAGAAACTTCGTGCGGTTTTCGCTTATTTTATCAAGCGCCGACGCATACCCACCCGAAAGCTCGGTCATTCCGTATTTATTAAGAAAGCTTCTTACTCTTTCATCCAACAAAGCGCGCTTTTCTTGATGCTCTGATATTTCGCTTGCACAGCGACTGTTTTCCTTTTCAACGCGCAAAAGTGCCGTCAATTTTTCTTTTACCTCATAAACTGCCGCCGTCCTGTCTCCGCTAAGCTCGTATTTTTGCAAAAACGCGTCAATTTCGGTTTGAGTTTCAGCAAGCTGTTGTGCCGCAGTGCCGCAAGGCGTCTCTGTCGAAGCTTTTTTGCCTATCAGCAGGCATATTCCTGCAATTGCAAAAACTATTGCACCGACTGCTGATGCCAAAAGCAACACCACCGTTTTTGCAAGCGTCGCCGTTATTGATAAAACTATGCCGAGGGCAATCAGCATTAATCCCACGACAAATTTGCGTTTATTCTTTGCAAGGCTTTCCCCTTGTTTTTGCCGTGTAAGCACTTGCTCCTCAGTTGCGCGACTGCTAAGCTCGCTCAATTCACCGCAAGCTGTTATCATATGTTCAACTTCGTCCAAGGTGGGTTCGTTTCCTTTGAAAAAGCCTTGACGCATTTCTCGCGGTGTTACCTCGTCTACAGAATTTTTAAGTGCCATAATGCCTGCATCTATCTGTGCTATGTGAGTTATCATTTCTCTGCAGGCTTCACTATCCTCTGCAGTGGGCAAACCGTCTTTAAAGAATTCTTTTATCTCCGAAAGCTTTTTCTGTGAGGCTTCAATGCCGTTTTTAAGAGAAATAAGTCTTTCGCGGTTTGCTTTTCTCAATCCATATTCTTCAGAAAGCTCAAGACTTTTTTCAAGGCTTTCCAGCTCTTTTCTCTGCTGAGTAACGCTCTTTTCTACTTCGTTTAACTGCTTTTGGGTTTCGTCGATGCTGTCAAAAGCACGTTCGCAAGCTTCAAGTTCAATATTGACTTCATGCAGCTTTTGCTCGCTTTCATATATCTTACCGCCGCTACCGCGAAGAAAGGCATAGTTTCTTCTGCAATCGGTAAGTTTTTTCATTGCTGTTTCAAAATTATTTAAGTCATCACTGCTTTCAAGCAAATCCGAAAGCTTGGCACTGATGCTGTCTGTCATTTCGATTTCGATACTCTTTTGCGGCAAAAAGACAGTTTTTTCAAAAGACTCGGCATCAAGTCCCGTTAATTCAATACCTAATTTTTCAGTATATTCTTTTGATTCAAGCTTGGTTTTTTCATCAAAAAGAGAAAAAGTGTCTTCGCTTTCTTTAGAACCGAAAAAACGCTCGACACGATAGATACCCGTATCTGTTTCAAAAATCATACTGCCGCCGAAAATTCCGCCGTTCCATGGAGTAAGACGCTTTCTGTCATTTTCAAGAAGGGAGCGCCTCGATGTGGCAGGAAGTCCGTAAAGCATAGCCTTAATAAAGGCAGCAAGGGTGCTTTTTCCCCAACCGTTTTCACGCAAAACTATATTTAAGCCTTTATCGAAGCTGATATCGGTTTTTGAAAGTCCGCCGAAATTTTCAATATGGCAACTTACTATTCTCACAGTATTTCCTCCCCTCGAAGAGCTCGAAGTCCTGCGGCAATGATATTGTTCTTCTCTTCCTCATCAAGCTTTGCTTTTCTGACAAGGCGAATGAATTCACCTTTGAGAGAGATGTCATTCATGTAGTCCTCGGGAGATATTTGAATTCTTGTTTTATCTGCAATTTTAGCAAAAAAGAATTTTTCACTGAGGCGCGAAAGTATAAATTCTGTATCCGTATTAAGTCCTTCGGGTATGTTTCCTGTTAATACCACCTTAACTAAACTGTCGGAAGAAATATCTTTTGTTGCTTTATCGACAGCATTTTCAATTTGCGAAAAGCTATTTAATCCGTCAAGCGGTACCTCAATCTCATAAACCGTACGCTTTGCAAAGGCGATAAATCTATGATTTACCTTGTTTTCCTCTGTTTCAATAAGAACAAAGCCTTTACTTCCACATTCATCAAAGCCTCTGCCCTCAAGACAACCTGAATAACAATATTCGCCGCGCGAATCCAACCTTGCGCATTTATAGGAGTGTATATGTCCCAAGGCAAGATAATCAATATTTTTATTTTGAAGCAGCGGAAGGCAAACTGTTTCCGCCTCTGCAGTTCTTGATTCCTGACCGTGCATAACAACGATGTTTATATCTTCCGGATGAAGGGCAAGACTTTGATAAATGCTTGCATTTTCCTGAATAAGTCCCGTAATGCATATATTGTCAAAACGGAAGGATTTATTTTCCTTAGAAAAAACAAAAAGGTTTTGAGGCTTGTCCTCTAAATCGGTAAGAAAATTGTTTTCGTCGTGATTTCCCGTTAAGACAAGAAATGTTATATTTGAATGGGCTTCTATACGGCTTTTCACAAACTCCTTCGTTTTTACCGATATTCTACCTGTATCAAACATATCTCCTGCGATAATTATCGCCTTGACTTCGTTTTGAGATGCAAAGTCAAGCATATCGGAAAAGGTGCTGAGTATCTCATTTTTGCGAAGCTTAGCTTTATCTGCCGATAGGTTTGATTCCATTTTTGAGTCTAAGTGTAAATCTGCGCAATGTATCAATTTCAAGGCTTATCTATCCCCTTTAAAGATATGTGATTTCTCTACAGCAAATATCATTGGCGTGCACGTTGCTAAAAACAAGCTCTTCTGCCGTGCCGCCTATGCCATATACTGTGCTTTTCAATTATGTTCACTCCTTTTATCCGTAGACAGCCAACCCTTGTCCTTCTTTATGGATATGTAGCCTGCAATTGATGCTACAAAGGCTCCTATACAGTCAACTATTATATCCTCCATGGTATCACTTAAAGCCTCTCTGCCTATAAGTACCGTTCCGTCTTCAAGTATAAACTTCTGCATATTAAGTCCAAGTGCACCGTCAAATGCAAATTCATATATTTCCCAAAGGCAACCAATTGACACAGCAAAACAGAAAGCAAAAAGAGCAACAAAAACGGGTGACAAATTAAGTGACGTATGCTCGTCTTTATTGAGAATAGAAACTACCATAAATCCAAAGGTTCCCGCCATCATACTGCTAAAGCAATGCAGTATGATATCCCAATGAGGAACCACGTAATAAAAATTTCGCACCTCGCCCAAAAAGATTGCACAGTAAAGGAATATCATATACATAATATATAGATGTATGGGCAGTTCAAAGCGAAATTTTTTAGCAAGCAGTGTAGGAACGTGTATAACAACTATGCCCAACAAACACTCCACCAGCATTAATACATAGTCTGCGCGTGAACGGTAATCCGCGTCCGAAACATCGGCATGCCGAGTAATAATTATTTTATAAATCAAAAATACAATAGGTAAAATAAAGCTTAGTAATACAAACCAATATATGTGCTTTACAAGTCTAGCCTTGCGCTCATCTGTGATTTTTTTCATATCCATAGTCCTTTCTAACAATTTTATTTTCCAACGCAGAAAGTGGAAAAAACCTCATCAATAACGGTATCCGTTGCTGACTGCCCTGTTACCTTGCAAAGCTGTGACAGGACATCATCTATGCATACCGTAACAGCGTCAAGAGTTACTCCCGTTTTTACTGCATTTAACGCACTTTGTGCAGCATCGACCGCCGCTTTGCAATAGCTCAATTGACGCTCGTTACATATTATGCCGCCGTCAATGTCAACATTCTCTAAACCCACGGTTTCTTTTACTGCCTCGTTAAATCCTGATATATCCTCATCTTTTGCAGCAGATGTATATACTATATGTTTAATATGACTTTCAATATACTCTCTGTCTATATTTTCTTCGAGGTCACATTTGTTTACAACGGCAATAACGCTTCTGTCTTTAATGCTTAGTATAAAGTCCTTTTCTTCTTGGGTAAGCTTGACCGATGCATCAAATACAGCAATAATCAGCGCGGCTCGGTCTATTCTTTCCCTCGAACGGGTGACTCCTATTTGCTCTACTGTATCATCTGTATCCCTAAGCCCCGCAGTGTCGGCAAGACGGAGAATTATACCGTCTACATTTACGTTTTCCTCAACGACATCACGTGTGGTTCCTGCGATATTTGTAACTATGGAACGGTCAAAGCCTGTGAGTTTATTCATAAGGGTGCTTTTACCCACATTGGGACTACCGCAAATTACAGTATCTATACCCTCAGAAACGGCTTTGCCTGTATCTGCAGTAGAAATAAGTCGATTTATCTTATCAACAATACTCTGCAAAGCGGTTTCAAGCTCAGTTTCGGATAATTCGGGAACATCTTCTTCGGGAAAATCGCTCCACGCGGCCGCATGAGCCTGCAGGGTAACAAGTGTATCGGTAACTGCTTGAATCTTCCGATAAAGAGCACCGTTCCGCATTGCATTTGCGCTGCGAAGGGCAAGCTCTCCCTTTGCGCCTATGGTAGCCATAACTGCTTCGGCACCTGTTAAATCAAGCTTTCCGTTTAAAAACGCTCGTCGGGTAAATTCACCCGCTTCGGCAGGAAAAGCACCCGCATCAAGTACGCTTCGCAGAATTTGTTGCATAACATATATACCACCGTGGCAGGAAATCTCCACCACATTCTCACCGGTATAAGATTTAGGCGCGCGAAAAACAAGCACCACGCACTCGTCTATCACACGCCCGTCATTAGAGCAGACGTCACCAAGCAGGGCGGTGTACCCTGCCATTTGGGTGACGTTTTTATTCTTATTTTTAGGCTTTACTATTTTATCGGCAATTTCAAAAGCATCCTTACCCGAAAGACGTATAACTCCGATACTGCCTGACTGACATCCACTTGCTATTGCCGCAATAGTTCTTTCTTCAGTTCTCATTTTCATTAAAATATGTGAATATAATCCTTAATCTCACTTAAATCTGCAAGATTTTCATTTATTAAGAGCTTGCCGCCTTCGGAATAAGAGTAACTGTTATAATTATAGTAACCCGAAGCAACTTCTTTTACTGTAGTTGTGGCAAAATCTTCACCGTAACTGATAAATTCAAGGTTTCCCATACTGTTGTTGTCGGCACAAAGTCCATAGGCAAGATAAAGCTTTCCACCTACTTCATAGAATTTCCCTCTTGCATAGGGATTTTCAAATTCTGCACCTATGCTGGGATAGCTTGAAGCTTTGGTTTCTGCTGAATAAAGCACACTTGCAAGTGCCTTTGCACTACCTGCGACAGGTCTGTCAAGGAAAAGTGCATCATTGCCGAGCCAGAAAATCTGTACCACAGATGAAAGTGTAACCTCGCCTGTTTCTACTGCTGTTACAGTACCGCTTGCAATATCAACAGTATAGGGGGCTTTATCTCTGTAATATGCGATATACTTTCCGTCGTCGCTTACAGCGATAGCACTTACTGCACCGTTTTTTTCTTCAAGAAGCTTATCCTCTCCGTTTAAAATCGCATGAATATTACCGTCTGTATCCGCATATGCAAAGGTTTTTCCGTCATTGGAAATATCAAAGAGAGTATTTTCCGATGCAACGGTATATGTTGAAAGCACATTTAATGCCGCATCATAGAAGGTAGCTGCAACCTTGGAAATAACTGCGCATCCTCCGTTATATGCTTTTACCACGGGGAATTCGTCATCTAAATCCTTTTCTGCTGAAATTTCGGCTACGCCAGAAGAAATATCATAAACTCTGAGCTTTAACTTCTTTACGGGATAGTTAGGCATAGGCATTACGGTATGCTGATATGCAACTAAAATCTGAGTTTCGCTTATCCACGAAGCAGTGGTACTGTAGCTGTCAAGTCCGGTCTCTTTTTCAATAATATCCATAGGAGTAATATCAGCAGAAACAGTTGCCTCCGCAAATTCCGTCATAACATTACCATTCGTAGTAATCTTTTCGGGAGCTGTGTAGCTAACCGTGTTTGAAACCGATTCGGACGAGGTCGCAGACGATGTGCTATCAGTTTCAGCGCAAGAACAAAGTGACGTAACTGCTAGAGCAGTTGCAAGAACAAATGCAAAGACTTTTCTCATAATTATACTTCCTTTCAATTGTTAAAAAGCAAGGCTGACTCCTACACCCGAACGCGGG